>JALZIO010000058.1 GCA_030860245.1 Actinomycetota bacterium
GTTAGCCAACGACCCGCGGGGTCGCGACTTGATCGCCGAGGTTTCCCGGTGGCCCGGGTACTGGTACCTGGGCCACCTGGGGACGCAACGGTCTAGTGGAAGCACGAGTGCCTCGTCGCGCAAATCACGCTCTCGGTGCGGGCTACTTGCGGGATGAAGCACTAGGATGAAACCGATGTTGCGCTACTCCGTTCATGGGCCTCTCGCCTTGCAGGGTGAGGTCACAATCAGCGGCGCAAAGAACTCTGCCCTGAAAGTAATGGCTGCGGCTCTGATGGTTCCCGGTGAGGTGGTGGTAGAGCGGGTTCCTCGCATCACCGACGTCGCCCTCATGAGTGAGGTCCTGAAACGGCTCGGCGCCCGGGTGGATCGTGACGGCGATTCCCTATGGATCGACTCGTCGGGCGATCTCCTCGACGAGACTCCATACGAGCTCGTCACAATGATGCGAGCGTCTATTCAGGTTCTGGGCCCTCTTCTGGCGCGCCTCGGCCGTGCACGTGTTGCGCTTCCGGGCGGAGACGCAATTGGGTCACGCCCCATAGACCTCCATCTCAAAGGCTTCGAACGAATGGGCGCCAAGTTCGTGTCGGAGCACGGCTACGTCGAAGGTGTTGCCGAGCGCCTTTCGGGAGCAAACGTTCTGCTCGAGTTTCCCTCCGTGGGGGCGACCGAGAATCTCTTGATGGCGGCGGCAACCGCTGAAGGCGAAACGACGATAGAGAACGCGGCGCGTGAACCGGAGATACAGGATCTGGCAGGCTTTCTGAACGCGGCCGGCGCCCGGATCACGGGGGCTGGAACACCGTCGATAAGAATCCAGGGCGTCACCGAGCTGCAGCCGGTGCATCACGAGATCATGCCCGACCGCATCGAGGCGGGCACCTTCGCCATCGGTGCGGCCGCCACGGGCGGTGACGTTCGTCTGATCGGTCTTCGACCCGAGCACATAGAGCTCCCGCTGCAGAAGCTCGAGGAGGCCGGCGCTGAGGTTCGTCGGTACAGCGACGCGGTCGAGGTGAGTATGGCGGGCCGCCCGCACGCCATCGACCTCGTTACCCTCCCCTTTCCCGGATTCCCTACCGATCTGCAGCATCCCATGATGGTTCTATTGGCCATGGCCCATGGTTCGTCCTTGTTGACCGAGAACGTCTTCGAGGCTCGCTTTGTCTTCGTGGACGAGCTTGCTCGCATGGGTTCCTCAATCAAGGTCGAGGGCCATCATGCCGTGATCCGGGGGGTCGAAAGCTTGTCCAGCGCGCCGGTGGAGGCGCCAGACATCCGAGCCGGCGCTGCCCTGGTGCTGGCCGGACTGTGCGCTCAGGGCCGAACCGACGTTTTCGACAAAGGGCATATCCGGCGCGGGTACGAGGATTTCGACGACAAGCTCCGCCTTCTTGGAGCAGAAATAGTGGTCTCCACGGTGTGACGCCGAACTTTGGCGGCCGGGGAAGCGTGTGCCCTCGCACCCTCCTGCCGTGGGTGTTTCCCGCCGATCCCCGGGCTCGCCGGGTAGGATAGGACTGTGGAGCAGCTCAATTCGATCGAGGATCAGGTCAGGGCCGCCCTCGAGCTGATCCGTCCCGCAATTCAGATGGACGGAGGGGACATCCAGCTCGATAGCGTCAAGGGCGGAACCGTGACGGTGCAGCTGTTCGGGACTTGTGACACCTGTCCGATCTCTCCCGTGACGCTTCGGCATGGAGTCGAGCGCATCCTGCGCGAGCGCGTCCCGGGCATCACCGAGGTCGTAGCCCTCGAAGTCTGACCCGGCGGAGCTCCAGAGCCTCGCCGAACGTGTGTTCAAGGGCGACCCCCGCGCGATGGGGCGACTGATCTCACTGGTTGAGGACGGGACTCCGGCGCTCGGTCCCGTAATGCACGATCTTTACGTGCGAACCGGTCATGTCTACTCCGTGGGCGTCACCGGCGCGCCCGGAGCAGGGAAGTCGACCCTTACCGAACGCCTCATCGCTGAGGTCAGGAGACACAAGGCGAGTGTCGGTGTCCTCGCCATCGACCCGTCCAGCCCTTTTTCGGGTGGCGCTCTTCTGGGCGACCGGGTTCGAATGCAAGGCCATGCGACCGACCCCGGTGTGTTCATCAGGTCGATGGCTACACGAGGTCATCTCGGAGGTTTGTCACTTGCCACTTTCGAGGCGATGCACGTGCTCGAGGCCGCCGATATCGATGTCGTCATTGTCGAGACGGTCGGTGTGGGACAGGCGGAGGTCGAGATCGCCGATGCATGCGACACCACCGTGGTGGTGGTAAACCCGGGGTGGGGCGACGCGATTCAGACCGCCAAGGCGGGACTCATGGAGATAGCGGACGTCTTCGTCGTCAACAAGTCCGACCGTCCGGGTGCACGGGAGACGACGCAGGAGCTGACTCGAATGCTCGAACTGTCCGAAGCGGATTGGAGGCCGGAGATCGTTCGGACGATCGCTACCAAGGGCGAGGGAATTGAAGAGTTGTGGACGGCCATTGAGAAACACCGTGCGCGGCAAGAGGAGACGGGAAGGCTCGAAAGCCGCCGGCAGGCTCGCACGCAGCGCGAGATCAAGCGGATCGTGGCAGAGCGCTACCGCCGGCGTGTCGAAGAAGAGCTAGCGCCGCTGCTGTCGAAGGTCACAGATGAGGTTGCGGCGCGCCGAATCGATCCCTACGAGGCCGCCGCCCTGTTGACGGAGGCGCTCGACAAGGACGCTCAGGTCATGTAGACGTCGGTGTCCTCGCTTCCGTCGAAGATCGCATCGACGTATTCCTTGACGTATCGTTTCTTGTCGACTCCGTCCAGGATCATGTTCTCCATGACGTAGATCACGCCGGGTGCAAAGTCGTTGAGCTCTTCGACCACCGGGCGCCGGTTGCGCCATTGAGTGTGATCGGTCACGAACTCGAAGAGCTCGTCGGTGAGCGCATCCTTGTCCACGAGCAATCGAAAGAATCGAGGCATAGTCGTCCAATCTCTCTTCGGTAGTCCGCCCGTCGATCGTAGTCGTCCGACGGCGATAGTCGTCCTCGTCTCCCGACCCCCGGCTTTGCCGCTGCGGCGAAGATAGAATCGCCAGATGGCAGACGGTTCCCGTAGGCGGTGGGAGGAGCGCTATAGAGCCAGCAGGCTCAGAGAGGATGTCGATTTCGACACCCTCTCCAGCGTCCCCCTCGAGCCCCTCTATGGGCCCGAGGACGTCGATCCACGCATAGGCGTCCCGGGGGAGTGGCCCTACACTCGCGGTATTTACCCCAGCGGATACCGCGGCCGCCTGTGGACCATGCGGCAGTTCTCGGGCTACGGGACGGCAGCGCAGACGAACCGCCGTTACAAGTTCCTGCTCGACCATGGCTTGACCGGGTTGTCGGTGGCGTTCGATATGCCGACGCTCATGGGTCTCGATTCCGATGATCCGCACTCCGAGGGTGAAGTCGGCCGTTGTGGTGTAGCCATCGACTCACTCGCCGATATGGAGGTGCTGTTCGACGAGATCAATTTGACGGCCATTTCGACTTCCATGACGATCTCGGGCCCGGCGCCGATGCTGTTTGCGTTCTACATGGCGGCCGCCGAGAAGCAAGGGGCGGATCTCTCCAGGCTGGATGGTACCTGTCAAACAGACATTTTGAAGGAGTACATCGCCCAGAAAGAGTGGCTCTTCCCACCTGAGCCACATCTGCGCCTCACCGCCGACATGATGAAGTTTTGCGTGAACGACGTTCCCCGTTACAAGCCACTGTCCATATCCGGCTACCACATTCGCGAGGCGGGATCGACGGCGGTTCAGGAGCTCGCTTTTACCCTTGCGTCTGGTTTCGCCCATGTCGAGTTGGGCCGGCGCAACGGTCTGGCCGTGGACGACTTCGCCCCCGGACTGTCGTTCTTCTTCAATTCGCATATCGACTTCTTCGAAGAGATCGCGAAGTTCCGGGCGGCGCGCCGGATCTGGGCTCGCTGGATGCGTGATCGTTACGGCGCCACCAAAGAGCGCTCGTGGATGCTGAAGTTCCACACGCAAACTGCAGGCGTGTCGCTCACGGCTCAACAGCCGTTCAACAATGTGGTGCGGACCACGACAGAAGCCCTGGCAGCCGTCCTGGGAGGGACACAGTCCTTGCACACGAACTCGCTCGATGAAGTGCTTGCCCTTCCGAGTGACGAGGCCGTCGAGATCTCTCTCAGAACCCAACAGGTCGTTGCATATGAGACCGGCGCCACCAATGTCATTGATCCGCTTGGTGGCTCATGGTTCGTGGAGGAACTTACCGAGAGAACAGAGAAGGAAGCGGAGCTCTACCTCTCGAGGATCGACGAGATGGGTGATGGTTCGATTCTCGACGGCATGCTCAGCGGCATCGAGGACGCCTACTTTCAGAAGGAGATCGCCGACGCCGCCTTCAGATACCAGCAGCTTCTCGAGGCGGGTCAGAAGGTGATCGTTGGTGTCAATCGGTTCACCGGTACGGTGCAGGAGTCGCCCGACCTCCTCATCATCGGTCCCGATATCGAGGAGGGGCAGACCAAAGCGGTGGCAGAGGTCAGGGCCAACCGGGACGAGCGCTCGGCCCAGGGTGCGCTCGATGCCTTGAAACGGGCCGCGGGTGACGAGTCGGCCAACACGATACCGGTCCTGATCGAGGCGGCCAAGGCCTACGTGACGCTGGGCGAGATGACCGAGGCTCTGAGGCAGGTCTGGGGAAGGTATACGGAACCGCCCGCGTTCTGAGCGGCAAGTGCTACGATGTGCTACATGGTTGACGAAGAACGATCGGTGGGTGTCAGAGAGCTTCGCCAGAACCTCAGCGTCTACCTGAGGCGCGTCGCGAATGGCGAGACGCTGATGGTGACCCAGCGGGGCAGACGTGTGGCCGTACTCGGTCCACTTCCAGAGCACTCAACCGCCCTCGATCGGCTGATTGCTTCGGGGCGGGCCACCCCGGCGGCCGGCCATCTGAGCGAGATCGGTCCTCCGCTTCCCGCCGATCCGGACGAGCCTTCGCTTTCGGAAGCACTGGAAGAGCAACGCCAAGAGCGCCTTTAGTGCAGCACTCTCCTTGACCGGCGAGATCCTCTACCTCGATTCATCGGCGTTGCTGAAACTGGTCGTCGTCGAGCGAGAGTCGACGGAGCTCATTACATTTGTTGCCCAGTGGGATCACCATGCCGTGAGCGCTCTCGCAGTAACAGAAGTGTTGAGTGCCGCACAGCGTCGTGCCGCTGCTGAGGTGGATGAGGTCCGATCCCGAGCGGAAACGGTTCTCACAGGCGTCGCTTTGATAAGAGTGGATGAGGCGCTCCTGAGGATGGCGGCGAAGTTGGGTCCGCCATCTTTGTGCTCGCTCGACGCAATCCATCTTGCGTCGGCCCTTTCTTTGGGAGATGACCTTGCAGGACTGGTGACCTATGACAACCGGCTAGCAAAGGGCGCATATTCCTCTGCGGTGCCCGTGCATATGCCCGGATAGCCTCATCTGCCGTCCATTCTCTAGGGCCAAGTGGTCGCCCTACAACCACTTGGCCCCAAAGATCGACCGACGCTAGGCGCGCGGGGCGGCGAAAATTCTCACGCCTCCCGGGCAGGCGTTGTCCTGGAGCGCCACGGAAGATAGGGGCGGGCGAGGCGGGCGATCAGCAGCACGATTCCAAGAAGGATGACCAGCGGCAGCGCGAAACCGGCGCCAAGAATGACGGCCGAAACGACAGTGAAGAAGGTCTTGGTGGCGTTGTTCCAGGCCTGCTCCAGGACTCCGGAGGCCGCCACAGCCGGCGCGCCCTTCTCGTCGAGCTCGAGCGTGATGGTGCTGAATGAGGTCTGGTCCTCGAGGTAACGCAAGCGTCCGTTCAGTTGTTCGGCGAGCAGCTGAACCGTCTGCAGCTCGCGCTGGACGTCGATTGTGTCCTGCACCGACTGTGCCCGGCGCATGAGCTTCAGCAGCACCTTCTCCTGCGCCTCGGCGTTGCGAAGGCGCGCCTGCAAGTCTATGAACTCCTGCGAGACGTCCTCGCCCGAGACGACCTCGCGGTCGACGTCACCAAGGGATTCAACATCGGTCAACGCGCGTTCGAACGACTCCGCCGGGACTCTGATCACGAGCCTGCCCGACTTCGCATTCCCGTCTTTGACCGAGGTGGACAACACGAACCCTCCGTGACGCCGCGCCACCTCGACGGCGG
>JALZIO010000101.1 GCA_030860245.1 Actinomycetota bacterium
AAACCAGAGAGGGCCACCGCCGACATGATCACCAACGCACAGAAGACGAAAGTGATCGCGGTGGGAACCAGCACCTTGTCCGCGTGACGTCCCGCGTCCGATAGCGATCGCATGAGCTTGAGCCACCAGACTCTCTTGATGCCGGTTGGCTCCAGTGCCCCGGGGTCGTCCTCCTGTCGATCCGGCTCGTTGCCGGTGCGCTTAAAGATGTCCTTGGACCGCCAGAGCAAGACGACCAACAAGACGACCACCGCCAGAGCGAGAACCAAGAAGGACAGGCCAAAGGGCACGCCGAGATTGAGCTCTGGTCCGCCATTCTCTAGATCGAGTACGGCGTCAAGTGCCAGGGCGCCCCCGGCGATCAGGCCCCCGGTAAGAGCCAGGCCCAGGCCCGCAAGAGAGAAGGAACGCCAGCTTCGAAGACCACCCTGGATTCCCTTGCCCGGCGTTCCCCTGTAGCCGAGCATCGAGCAGACCAGGACGACTCCCAGTAACACACCTTGGACGAATCCGAGCCAGATGAAGGGCTCGGTGAGGCCCAGCGTGCGTGCGGTGCGGTCCATCGCCAATTGTGCGTAGATGGTCAGTGCGATCAAAGCTACGAGAGCCACGCCCATGTGCACGTGCAGGGAGCTGCGGACGAAAGCCAGGTGATGCCAGAACCCAGGATCCTGGAACGAGTACCTGTCGGTCAGTCCGGATCTCGGGTTGGGGGCCGGCTGGGGCCGTTGTGCAGGGACCATAACTTTCTCGAACTTGTTCTGCCGATCGCGCGAGACCGCGTACACAACCACCCCGATCAACAGAATCGTTCCGCTCCCGAGCCACAGGGCGAGGGTGTCGTTCGTGATCCTGTCGTCGAGGCCCCACAGGAAGTAGATGCGCTTGCTGATGAGAGCGAATGCACCGAAGACGTAGGCAACGGTCAAAGTCAGCCCGAGAGCGGCGATGGCGTATCGGCCAAAGCGCCACGCCCGCCGTTTCTCGTCCTCCGGCTTCGGCGGAAGGGTCCACCCCGCGACGTTCAGCAGGGTGAAGGGGAGTAGGAGGATCCAGAACGCCTGGGCCAACTTTCCGGAGGTCAATCCTCCCCACGAGTAGCCCTCGACCTTGGGGTCGTCGAGTCGCTTGTAGAACCCATCCAACTTCGTGCCCGCGGCTCGGATCACCTTCGAGTCGGAGGACTCGCCGAGCATTCCCTCAGGAGACGTTCCGCCCACTCCATGCACCCGCACCTCGACTACATCTGACATAGGGCTCCCCTTTCCCTTGCGCAACCCTGTCCCTGTGGGACGGAGGTTCAAACGGGGCCCGGGGGCGGTACGTTCCTCCCACCCTTCACCATCAACTCACGCGACGATCCTGCCCTTCAATGGCACGAACGTGCCAATTGAAGGCAACGATGCCTAACCAGACTTGAACCCGATCGAGTATCGATCTTCACTCCAAAGAGGGAGCTCCTTTGTGCGCACCGACCCTCATCCGGCGCCCGCCGAAGGTGATGACGAGCTGATCACGGGAGCGTGACGAGAGGGTGACGCTCCCTTCGTAGCCTGTTCTCGCCGGGAAGGAGTTGACATGAGAAAGGTGTGAAGGCGTTACCCGAATCACGCGTCAATCCGGGCGGGAACGCAAGTGATGGAAGACGCCATCCGTAAGCACGCACAAAGTGTTTTCCGATGAATTGATCGAAGGGACAGGACATGGCCAAGGACAAGCGGGACTTCGACGAGGAGGTTGCCCAGACAGAGAGAGAGGAAGAGGAACAGGCTCGATCTGTTCTCGATGAGATAGACAAGCAACGCAAGAAGGCGAAGCGAGAAGGGCTGAATTTCACGGCCCCCAGTGAGCGGCAGTTGAGAAGGAAGCTTGGTCGGCACAATTCGCCGATGATTATTTTTCAGAGCTGGACTGGTTCCGTAGCGCCGGGTGGCACGATCAACTACACCGTTGGGATCAACAACCCCGACCCCGTCACCGTCATTTGGCTCTTCATTCACGTGTTCGTTGGGGCTGCGAATGCGGTTCGTAACGTCGGTGATGCGCTGGCGACCGTGGATCCGCGTTTTCCACGGCTTACGCTTCCCGATTTCGCGGGACTCAGCATTGCTCCGGGCGTCACGACTTCCCTGAACTTTCAGCTATCCGTGCCTGGCGGGGTAGAGGCGACGAACTACCTGGGGAACTCCTTTCTCTTTCAGGCCGACTGGCACGATGTAGGGACACATTTCGATCGAGGAGTGTTCGTCTTCGAAGTGACATAGGAAAGCAAGTCGGATGACCGCAATCGGAAACGAAAGGATCACCCAATGAATAGTCGCAAGCTCGAGCCGCGACTCGCCAATCTCGTGGAAGAGAGAATGGCAGGGGCAACCGAGCGAGGGTTGACCGCTGCAGACGTCGAAGCCGAGCCCATCAGCGTCACCATCTCGCATGAGGAGACGGTTCTGGCGGAGGAAGGACGGGATCCGGATGGGGCACTGCAGGCCCTTGAGGAGGGTACGCGGCAAAGTCAGGCACCGATCATGTCCAAATTGGAGGACCTCGGGGCGGCCGAAGGGGCGACGCAGCACACTTTGACAAACGCGGTCACGACCAAGTTGACCCCGCAACAGATGGCCGAGGTGGCGGAGCTAGACGAGGTTCAGCTCATCCGACTCGAGACCATCGACCACGTTACCTGCATGAACGAGAGCGCCCGAGTGATCGAGACGCTGCTGGCCCGCAAAGAGTTCAAGGTTAACGGCAAGGGTGTCCGGGTGGCCATTCTTGACTCGGGTGTCGACGCCAGTCACCCGGCTCTGGCCGCCAGAGTGGTGGATCAGGTAGAAACCGTAGGCGAGTCGGTAAACATTCCCGGAAACCACGGCACTCACGTCGCCGGGACGGTGGCCGGCAACGATGCTGTCTTTCGTGGCATCGCCCCCCAGGCCGACCTCATCAATGTCAAGGTCTTAACGGCGGCTGGCGGAGGCACGCCCACATCGGTCATTGCAGGACTCCAGCAAGCGGTCCGCAGGAAAGCCAAGGTGGTCAATCTCAGCCTAGGGTGGAGTGAGGTTTTCCACGGCTGGACTTGCAATAATGCCGACTGCATCCTCTGCCAAGCAGCAGACAATGCGGTGCGTCTCGGCGTGACCGTCGTGGTGGCGGCCGGCAACGAGGACAGTGCCTCGACGAACCCGGGCATCTTCAACGTCCGTCATCCAGGGGCTGCGAAAACCGTGATTACGGTTGCAGCTGTCGACAAGAACAAGACGCTGGCAAACTTCTCGAGCATCGGCCCGGGAAGCGGCAGGCTAAGCCCGGGCACCAACATCCGAGTCACCAAACCAGACGTTTCGGCACCAGGCGTAAACATCTTTTCAACCGTAGTGGGCGGTGGCTTCGGAGGGTCGAGTGGCACGTCTATGGCTTCCCCTCACGTCGCTGGGCTGGCGGCCTTGATGCTCCAAAAGGCTCCCAAGGCTACGCCCATGAAGATCAAGAAGTTGATGGAGCACACCTGCGAACCTCTTACGTATTCCCCTAACGAAGTTGGCTACGGCTTGGTGAATGTCTACGCTGCATTGATGCACATGTAACGATGAGGGTCGTATGAGTATCGAGAAGCTCGAGGACAAGTTAGAAGCCGAAATGGAAGAGGCGGAGGCCTCCGGGGCAACTGACCGCATGATCCCGGTGCTGATCGAGCACGCCGACGTTCTTATCCCCTCCGAGGATGCAACCGACGCGCAGCTCGAGGACCTGGAGCGCCGAACCAAGGAAGTGCAGCAAGGGATTATGTCTCGGCTTTCCGAACTCGGTGCAGATGAGCGAGCGCATCAACTCGCCCTCGCCAATGTAGTCAGCGCCGACCTATCCCCGGGCGAAATCAAGGAAGTGGCAAAGCTCGAGGATGTCAGAGCTATTCGTCTGAACAGACAACAGAACGTCACTACCTGAGCGCGACCTTTTTAATCAGGGCGGCGAGCTCATGTACGACTGATTGCTCCGGATCGGGATCTCACCTCGCGATCTTCGTCGAAATGGGGAGTCGAACGGCCCGACATAGGGAGCGACTCCCGACGACGTGGCACCCTCTCGAGACCTACCGTGGCCGCAGGTCAAGCGGGGTCCTATCCGATCAGGAGAGATCAGGTGAGAGACGTTCAGGCAGCGGGGTCAGACCGGCAGCCGGCGGTCTGGCTCGTTGCAACGATCCTGAGCATCGCGTTGCCGGTGTTCGAGACTGGGTCGGATCCCACGCGCGTGCCAATCGGCGCCATTGTTTCGCCCATTGCCGCGGCTCTGCTCACCGGCCTGGCCTGCGCTACAGCGGGAGTGTTCTCCAGACCACGGCAGCCCGTTTGAGTGTCGGCATGATTCGGCGCGAGCTCGAGCCATCTGGCTGCCCCCGGCGCAAGGCGCGCCGGTGGGTCAAGGTCGCCGTTGCAATCACCGTCCTCTTGGTCTTACTCGTGGGCATCGTGTACGCGTTCGTCACTCTCGGCCTCTCGACCGTTCCTAACGATCCCATCTGGGTCGGTGCAGATGTCGATGACTCATGCATCACGCGTCTTTAGGGTGGACGCCACCCACCAGCAGTGACGCGCCCGGAGTTCCGTTCGGTACCTCCAGGCGCTCGCTCAGCGGCTGCCGGAGATCCTTGCATTTCATCGCTGCGGGCGCGCCACGAAATGACTGGCTCGAGGGGACCAACAACAAGCTCGGATGCTCAAGCGCATCGAATATGGGTGTCAACGCGGACAACTTCGCCGCGAGAGCCTTGCTGTGGTGTTCACCGGTGGCATCATGAAAGGGCAGAGTTGGTGGGGCTCATCCCACAAAACGCGGGGAACCACCATGTCATTCGGGCGAGCTGGGAGCTGTGAGTTTGGACACGCTGAAGCTGCTCGCCGCGGTCTCGACCAGCTGCGCGGCCTACGGTGCTCTGGCGCTGTCTCTTCGGTCCAGAAGACGGGGCGCGCGTCCTGGGCCGGCAACTGGAGTGGTGCTCGCTTTGATGGCCGTGGTTTTAGCGACCCTGCTGCCTTGGGGCGATACCGATGGCTCCAAGCTACGGCTCGACCCAATGTCCGATCTGGACGACCTACAAGCCTTGGTCAATGTGCTTCTGTTCGTTCCTCTAGGCGGATTTCTTGCATTGCTGGGCAGATGGTCGTGGGTCCGTGTGTCGCTCGGTGCGGCGGCTCTCTCGGTAGCCGTTGAGGTTCTCCAGTTCCTACTGATAAGTGGCCGCTATGCCTCGGTGGGCGATGTCATTCTGAATGTATCGGGAGCCGTGATCGGATACGCCTTGGTTTCACGGTGGGGGACACCGATCACTCGCTGACCGCCGGCAGTCATCTCCGCAGAGAGAGACCTCATCACGGTCAGCGAGCGCGTGGGGGGAACCCTTCATCCGTTCGGCGTACCTCGCGTACGACGCGCTGATCGTGCCTCCCGAAGTCCCCTTTCCTAGTGTTGTGGCAGTAACGCGCACGAAGGGACCCCTTTGGACGAGGCGAAAGTCGCAGTGACGCGCGCGGCCAACGGCCGGGCCACCCCCTGCTTGGACGGATCGACTTGATAGGTGCCGACTCCCGGAGTCTGGCATCCCCTTGGCGCGCCGAATCATATCCACCCGGCACGATTCGGGCACTTGCGACACTCCTCGATGATCTCGCGACACGCCAGGTCCGCTATTGCCTGTGGAAGAGCAACCTCCGGCTTCCGCAAGCGCTGGCCGGAGTGACCGACGTCGACCTGCTCGTAGACGGAACGCATTCACAGGCTTTCAACGAGGTTCTCGGTCGTCACCCGGTGAAACCTATCTTCCCACCCCCGCACGCCGTCTATCCGGGAATGGAGCACTACCTCGGGTTCGACAAGTCCGACGGACGTCTCTTCCATTTGCACGTCCACTACCAGATGGTCTTAGGCGAGCAATTCGTGAAGAACTACCGGGTCCCCATGGAGAGGGAGTTCCTC
>JALZIO010000108.1 GCA_030860245.1 Actinomycetota bacterium
CTCGAATACTGGGGTCAGTCGGGTGCTCTGAACGAATCGATGTCGGACGTCTTCGGGGCACTCGTTAAACAGCGCAAGCAGCACCAGAAGGCAGATGAAGCAGATTGGCTCATCGGAGCAGAGTTGCTGGGACCCGAGGTAAGCGGTGAGGCCTTGAGGTCGATGGCTGCTCCCGGTACCGCCTATGACGATGACATACTGGGCAAGGACCCCCAACCTGCCCACATCAAAGACTACGTGAACACGACTCAGGACAATGGTGGAGTCCACATAAACTCCGGCATTCCCAACCACGCCTTCTACCTTGCGGCGACGACTCTGGGTGGGTACGCGTGGGAGCGGACCGGGCGCATTTGGTACGAAAGCCTCCGCGACCCGCTCCTGCGCCCGACAGAGACTTTCCAACGTTTCGCCAATTTCACTCTGCAAACGGCTCAGCGCCTATACGGGCCAACAAGTCAAGACGTCCAGGCAGTTCAGACGGGCTGGGATAAAGTCGGAGTCGCCGTATAGCAAACCGTGTTCGAAGAGGAGCTAACCAGGTTGCAAATCGAGTTTCGGCGCAGCGGTGGGGTGGCGGGCATCACTCGAAAAGGCAATGTAGATACCCAACGGATGAGTCCTCCTGAGGCGAAGCAGCTGGAGGCGCTCGTTCAGAAGGCACACCTAACTAACGTTGCTTCCGAAAATCCTCAGGCTCGCGGAGCTGATCGTTTCGAGTACGAGATAACCACTAGCGAGGATGAGGAGCATCAACATCTCGTAGTATGGGAGAGTTCACTTACACCTGAGCTTCGAGCACTCTTCGATCGACTCCTCGAATTGACTCACACGAAGGCCAAGGACGGTCTTCAGGAATGAAACCGCAGCGTTAGCGGTCTCTTACTCTCACTCGCGTGGGGGACCCGGCTCTCCCGGGGATTGGTCCCCTACAGCCCCGTGAGGTCGTAGATGGCGGTCGAACCGCTTACCTCGTGACCTACCACCAGCAGCGGCCTACCGTTCGGACTCCTGGACGGGCCGATGAAGTACAAGCCTTCGGGGCCGAGATCGCCGGCGGTGTCGGCCAAAGGGTCACCGGAGAAGTTACGGCTGTTGAAATAGGTAACGAAGCTGGGGTCACCCAAATCAGTGATGTCGAAGACCATCACGCCGCCGATCCGCTCGAGTCCGATGAAAGCGTAATCCCTTGGGCCAATCTTGCCGGTCGCCAGGCCCTCAGGTTCGGGACCCTTGTCGGGGCTGCGTGAGTCGAAGCTGTCGTTCTCGTCGTTGGTCGAGTTGAATTCGTCGGGCAAGTACTCGGCAGTGATCTGCTCGAAGGACGAGCCGGAGTCCCAAATCATTGTGCCCTTCGAGTTCAGGATCGAGAACGAACGGCCACCAAAGGCGTGTATCTCGGTGCGTTCGGCTTCCGCATTCGTCGGCGACGTCACCGACATCTTCAGGTTTCCGAGTTGCTCGGGTGTCTGGAGCTGGGCTGCGTCGGGAAAATCGTCCGGATCGAGGGTCTCGTCGCCCACCGTCGTCTCCTCCGCGAAGCAATCGTACTCACGGGCGTCGCCTTCGTTCGCCGTGACAACGTAGTCCTTTCCGTTGGACCTCACCGCCGACAGTGCGTCGGGCTGGTACATCCCCCTAACGGGCCAGTTGTCGATCGAGATCGACCCGTCCTCGTCGCTCGGATCGAACGAGTTGTCGGAGTCGAGATGGTCCTTTAGGCCGAGCGACCTAACCGACGTGATCTTGCCCTCTTTGATGTCGATCAGACCGATAGCGTTGTTCTCCTGCAGGGAGATCCACGCGCTCCTGCCGTTCTTCGACGTCGCGATGTACTCTGGCTCGAGGTCCTGTGCCACAGTCGCACCCGGCCCGTAGATCCGCACTCCCCTGGCGTTCAGGAGGTCGGCTCTGCCGTTGAAGCGACGGAAGTGGGCGGTTGTGACGCGGCTCTGATCCAATCGCGCGATTCCGCCGTGCAAATCGATGATGCTGACCGATCCTTCGGGGTCGCGTGCGCCCTCACAATAGCTCTCGGGCTCTCCCTCGTTGGCGGTAAGGACGTAGCGGCCGTTCGGCGTAAAGGTGATCATGTCGGGCAAGGCTCCAACCTCGACCCGACCGAGGAAGGAGCCATTGCGGTCGAAGAAGACGACGGCCCCGGGATCAGTGGCTGGATCGGCCTCGACCGCCAGGGCGATCAACCCGTTGTGAACGGCCACACTGTTGATGCCCGCACCGTAGAGGGTGGCGTCAAGGGTGTCCACGAGCGTCGGGTCAGTTGGATCCCCGATGTCCAAGACATCCACCGTGGCGGCGGCAGCATTGATCACGTAAACCCTATGGGTCTTGGTGTCGTAGGAAACGATCTCTGCGGCGCCCTCGTCGAACAAGCCGGTGCGGTAGACCCCAATCCGATCGCCGACATCGGCCGGGACGGCTGATGCCTGTAGGGGAAGGAGCGCCGCCAGGGCGGCGAGGGCAGCTAGGAAAACCTTTGGTCTCGGCATGTGCCCAACCTAGGGAGGGCACGCGAACGGCAGAAGAACGTGAGATGAACTCCAGCCGGAGCTACCATGAACCATAAATCCCTATAAACTGGACCCTCGGCTGGAGTCGGTGCTCGGGCTCGCCCCCCATCGTTGGCCGGCTTGCAACCGGCAGCCCGCGAATCTCTGGTGGATCAGACTGGTCGCTCCGAGTACGACAACAGGGTCGCTAACCTCGCCGGGCCGTGCATTTCGTGTTTCCCGGCTTGTTTCAAGACAGGGCTTAGGTCCGGGATCGAGACCCTGCTGCCCCTTCGGCTGCGCCGATCAAGATTATTGCAGCGACAACGGCGACGATGAATCCGAGAACATTGAGCTCGAATATGCCGCCGGTTCCAAGCAGGTTGGCGATGACACCACCGATCACCGAACCCACAAGCCCCAGCAACAGAGTCACGACCAGGCTGAGATTCTGTCTACCGGGCTTGATAAGCCGGGCCAGCGTCCCGATTACCAGTCCTGCGATTATGAAGCCGATCATGTGTTGCCCTCCCTGAAGGTCGTGTCAACTCCCATAGAGGTTACACCGCCCCCTCACTTTTTTGAACATCCCCGCCCGCCGCTGGCTGCCCCGAGCCTTGAGCCTCCCGGGTTTGGTCTGCATAACGTTGGTGGAGTCGCACCGGGTCATTGCGCCTAGCGCGCACACGCAGGTTCAGT
>JALZIO010000124.1 GCA_030860245.1 Actinomycetota bacterium
GCCTGGAAGTCCGCGGTTGGCCTGTCCACCCAGGTTTGAGTGCCTTCGAGCACCAGGGCCTCGTTTCCACCCGCTTTAGAAACAACGAACTTGGTCGTTACCGTCCGATCGTGGGATCCGTTGAACCGAACTTCATTCGTTTCGGAGTCGATGCAGTTTGCAACGCCCGGAAAAATCTGTGCTCGCCTGTATATGCCGGCCTCTGCGTATTCATAGCGCTCGACTGCCCGAGCTGCACCATCCGGGCTGAAGTAATTGATGTTCACATCACAAGGTCCGGAGCGGCAGTCGGGTTTGGGCGCCCACAGCGTCCGGTCCGTTCTGTCGCGCGTGAAGCCCTCGGGCCTTTCCTGGCCTGGGCTGAACTCGGTCAAGGTGTGGACGGTTTTCCACTCCCCCGAGAGTGATGCCTTGGCGGCATTGGGGTCGGCCTTCTCAGCGAGTGACTGATCAGGATCCGGGGCTTCCGGCAACCTCTCCACTGCGCTGCGGGCCAGTCCGGTCGCAGTTTCGAGCCTGGCCGCGTCATCTGCGATCCCAGCCGAGGCCAGCGAGATGCTGACTCCCACAGGCCCACGAAGGACCCAGATCGTTTCACTCGAGCCGTGGACCCAAAGCGCGTGATGACCCACACCCTCGACCGTTTGAATCTCATCTTCTGGAGCCGGACCCTTGGCTCCCCCGTAGGCAGCCAGTACGAACTCAATTCCCGAATCGTAAGGACCGGTCACGTTGATACGCATGGTCCTAACCGAGCCGGACGGACTTGCCTGCTGACCCGAATAGCTGCAAACCAGCGAGTCCCTGCCTCCATCGTCACGGACTACCGGTTCCCCCAGCACGGCTTCTGCTTCTGGTTGGGTCACCAACGAGCAAGCATCCACATCGGGCTTCTGGTCGAGCCCTTTTGGATCCCTCAGCGGAGGAGTCTGCGGGGCAATCTGCTGGCACCCCGCAAGCAGGATCAGCAACACCCAACCGGCCGAGAGCAGGCGCAACGCTCTAATCCAGGTGCCCCTAGTTTTTCCTCGCCTCAACGGTTTCAAGTCCGGGCCCAAGGACCACAAGCACTTGAACCCCTTTTAACGTTATGGAGTTGCGAATCGCGATTCGATCGCCTCGACAAAAGGCTTCGTCTTCTGCTTGGCCACGCCAAGCTCGAGCGATGATCCATCCTTGAACGAAACGTGCAGCGCGGAGATCAAGAGCTTCTTATCGAGCCTCAACTGATCCACTCGATCGTAGGGGTAGTGAGCCGACTCACCGCTCAGCTTCGTCGTGCTCATCTGGCCCCCGAATGCATGCAGCTGCTTGTCCGTTACAACCACCCACATGGCAGGGGTTCCCGGCCAGGTGCTCGCATCTCCATCGGTGGCCTGCTGAGGCTCTCCCAGCTTGGCGGCGCCGGCTATCGCGTCTGGAATGGACCCCGCGGCGCTCATGCCTCGCCGCCAAGCGCCTCCCTTCGGCTCCGCAATGATGACCCCAAGCACATTCTCCTCCGAAGGGATGAGTTCGGAGTGATGCTTCATGAACGTCTTCGTCTGATCGAGTCCCATCGTGCCCTCCCTCGGCAGGTGAAGGTGATCATCCGCTTTTGAAAAGCTGAATGCACGCTGGTCAGTCTTACCTAACTGCGGAACATCTCATCTGTATGTGGAAGACCTAAGGCCCTGCCCGATCTTCTTGATCGGTGGCCGAGAAATTGGCCTGGTTAATTTGAAAAAACGCCTGACAGGCTCCCCCGGTCGAGCTAACATGCCTGGGACGGCCTACTAGGAGGGAAATCACCTTGATCAAGAGATTCTTTGTTCTGACTGCGCTCGTAGCGCTGCTCACATTCGCGACTTTGGCGCCGGCCGGCGCAAACCATAGCTGGGAAGACTTTCACTGGGCGAGGGCAACGAACCCGATCTCGCTTGAGATCGTCGACAGCATGACGGGAGAGTGGGACACCTACCTTCCCCTCGTTAACGCCGATTGGAATGCATCTTCGGTCATCAACACAACCCTGGTGGCCGGTTCGACCGCATACGCCGACAGAATTCTGTGTCTTCCCGTAGCCGGAAAGATCCGGGCCTGTAACGCCGAAAACCCCGACGTCACTTGGCTGGGGCTGGCCAGGGTGTGGCTCTCCGGCAACCACATCACTCAGGCAACGACGCAGGTCAACGACTTCTGGTTCAACACCGATCTTTACAACGACCCCTCGGCAAAGCGGCACGTCCTTTGCCAGGAGATCGGTCACGACTTCGGTCTTGACCACACGTACGTCGAGCCGAGTTGCATGGATGACATCAACGGGCTGTTCGACCCCGCATTCGTCGACCCCGGCCCCCATGACTACGCTCAGCTCGAGACGATCTACACCCACCTCGACACCGGAGACGGTGGAGGAGGCGGAGGCTGCAAGGGGAAGAAGTGCCAGGGATCACAGAGCATCCTCGGTCACGACCATGTTGGCCACGATCACGGCGGCAAGGTGAGCACCGAGATCGTCCGCAACGGCGATGTGACGGTTATCACCTTCATCCACTGGGCGATCTAAGACACAGCATCTAGAAAACCAATTGAGGCCCGGGCTACCCGCCCGGGCCTCAATCTTTATGGGCCGTCTTCCACTTCCAAAGGGATAGAAGAGCTACCGGCTACCCAGAGCCGACTCCCACTCGGCGGCCTCCCCTTCAGACCAATCTCGCGTGAAGCCGCACGCGCCCATGAACTTTCCATCGCCCGCCACCAGGTAGCGGCCGCCCTTCTTTACATCGGCCCCCTCGACGCTGGTGACGACTCCATTCTGAGCTGGAAGACCGCTCTCGAGAGTCACCTCCGGATCCTCTCCGCCCTTGAACCATCGGTTCACTCGGAAAGTTGCAGTCCCGCGATCTTCACCGCCCTCCGGACCTTCATATCTCTTGCTGCCGATCGCAACGGCTGTTCCATCAAACGCGAATCCCCGCTGCTTCAAGGTTTCAAGCGAATACCGTATGTAGCAGGAACCTTTTGCCGCCGCGGGAGGCGCGACGGCAGAGGGTTTCGGAGGATCGGGGGGACGAGCCGGACTCGACGTGCATGCTGAAAGGCTGAACGTTATGACAGACAGAACCAGGAGTCGCGTCCTTACCGTGTGACTACGGCCACAAAGCGGCTGCTCCCAGACCGCACGGAAATGCCCAAGTGAAAGTCCTATGGCCATAAGCGTCAGGATAAGAAGAGCAGGTCCCCGACCACTCCACTCACGTCGGGCCGGATTGTACGTCGCTGAGCGACCATGGGTGCAAACTCCAAGGCGGGAAAAGGCGATTTTTGTGGACCAGAGCGCGCTCAGCGCGCCTCAGTACCGGAAAAGAATGTTTTTGTGTGGTGAGGCGCGGGTTAGCGGGCGGGAACCAGCTCTACTAGCGGTTCTAGGACTTCATCGGTTATCCACATGGCGTCGATGTGGCCCGCTTCCTCCACAACCTCGAGGCGGGAATCCTTCAGCTTTTCGTGGAGCCAGTGCGCGTGGGGGGCCAAAACATCGAGTGCTCCCACCCAGATCCGAATGGGGACCTTGATGTCCTCGACGTCGAATCCCCACGGCTCGAGAATCAGCTTCTGCTCCTGAAGCGACCCGGCGGCCCCATTCCTTTGGCCCTCGACGTGGTGATCGACGAAGGCCTCGAGCATGTGCACTTTCTGCTCGGCTAGTGGCCGCCATTTGTCAGTGATTGCGTTTTCGAGCAAGTTTTTGATGTAGCCGGCCCGGTCGGCCTCGACCATCTGAATCATCATCCCCATCTGCTGCTCGGATTGTTCAGGGTTTGCGGCAACCGCCTCAAACATCTGCCGCATCTCATCGGAAAAGCTTTCCGGGGGGCCTACCGTGCAAATCGCCAGGCCCCCGAATACCCGCTCGGGAAATTCCTGCGCGCAAGCAAAGACGTACGGCCCTCCACCCGACGCTCCCGCGACGCCAAAACCATCAACCCCTAAATGGTCGGCCAGCTGCCTGACATCGTCGGCGTGATCGAGGACGGTTCGGCCTTCGTGAAGTGTTGAAAGACCGTATCCGGGCCGGTCGGTCCCGATCAGCCGAATCCCCTTCTTATTGGCCGACTCTTCGAAGGTCTTGGTGAGAATGCGCGATCCGGGAGTCCCGTGGAAGAAGAACACCGGTGCGCCGTTGGGATCTCCCCACTCGCCGTACCCAACATCCCGGCCGTCCGCGAGTGTGAAGGTTTGCGACTCTTTGCTCACCCCAGCAGTCTATGAGAGGCGCTCGCAGCCGAGCTTTGGCCCGATGCTCAAATCTGTGGCGTTGGGCTGTTAATGCCAACAACATGCGGCCCGTTACTCTTGAGCAATGAGCGTAACGGATGATCTGCCCGCCCCCGGTTTCGAAGATGTCCTCAAGGCGCGCATCCAGATCGCGCCGTATCTGAAACCAACGCCCCTTTATGGCTACCCGGCTCTCGACGAAGCCACCGGCCTGCAGCTGCTGATAAAGCACGAGAATCACCAGCCGGTCGGAGCATTCAAGGTCAGAGGTGGAATCAACCTCGTCTCGCAACTGACGGAGGATGAGCGAAAGCGAGGCCTCGCCACCGCGTCAACAGGCAACCACGGCCAGTCGATCGCCTACGCCGCCCGGCTTTTCGGCGTCAGGGCGATCATCTTCGTTCCCGAAAATGCAAACCCAGTAAAGACCGCATC
>JALZIO010000132.1 GCA_030860245.1 Actinomycetota bacterium
CCCTTATAAGCACCCTTATGGCATCCCACCATGCTTCCCATGCGACCCACACGCGCTCAATCGACCCAGGCTGGCGCGCATGGCACGGAAATACCGCGCATCCGGTATGCGGTACCACTCACCACCATATCTGGTGGCTCGTGCTCAGGTGGCACCAGATGTTGTGGTTTTCACCCGATCGCAAGTCCGTAGAGTCCTTATGGGAGCCCTTATCAGCGTTTGGCGCCCCACCACCGCCTGAGTCTTGATCAGGCACTGCTCTCAAGGTTCACCTGACGGGCACAGGACGCCCTCACTGCGAACCTGTCGATGCTCAGACCGCTCCGGATCCGCCCTGCGGCGCTTGAGAGGGGGACCGGCGTAAGACGACGGGCCCGTTTCGGATCGAGTGCGTTCGAGAAGAGTTTGGCGGCTGAACTCGGCGCCGCCCTGGGGCAAGCGCGATCGATCTGACGCCGGATCAAGCTGGTGGTGATGCTGCCTGCCAATAGGCACCGTCCGGATATTGATATCGAGCGCGCGACTCCGGCTTCATTGTGATGCTGTAGCCCGGCGATGTGGGAACTGCGTACCTCCCGCTCCTGACCAGCACCGGGTCGACGAAATGCTCATGCAGGTGGTCCACATACTCAGTGACGCGTTCCTCGAGTGATGCGCTCACGCAGATGTAATCGAATATCGACAGGTGCTGGACGTATTCGCAGAGGCCCACGCCGCCGGCGTGCGGACAGACCGGCACGCCGAACTTGGCGGCCATCAACATGACCGCCAACACCTCGTTCACGCCGCCCAGTCGACAGCTGTCAAGCTGGCAGAAACCGATCGCATTGGCCTGGAAGAGCTGCTTGAACATGACTCGGTTGTGGCAGTTCTCGCCGGTGGCCACGCGGATGCCCAGTGGTGACAGGCCCGTGGCGATCCGTGCGTGTCCGAGCACGTCGTCCGGATACGTTGGCTCCTCGATCCACCATGGGTTGAAGGCCGCGAGCTCCCTCATCTGCTCGATCGCCTCGTCCACCTCCCAGACCTGGTTCGCGTCCATCATGAGCCGTGGCGCCGAGCCGATCTCCGAGCGTATGATCGCCGCACGCCGGACGTTATCCTCGAGGTTGGCTCCCACCTTCATCTTGAAGCTTGTCCATCCCTGCGTGAGCCCGGCTCGGCACAGGCGGCGCACCTTGTCGTCCGAGTAGCCGAGCCATCCAGCGGAGGTGGTGTAGGCGGGATACCCGGCCGATCGGAGGTGCGCCTCACGCTCACCTCGCGACGATTGGTTGCGCCTCAGGATGTCGGTGGCCTCGTCGGGCGTGAGCGCGTCCGTGATGTAGCGGAACGGCACGCAGGCGACGAGCTGCTCGGGGGTCATGTCGGACAGGAGCTGCCACAGTGGCTTGCCGGCAACCTTTGCGTACAGATCCCAGATGGCGTTGATGACGGCTGCCATGGCGAGATGCACCACGCCCTTTTCGGGGCCCAACCACCGGAGCTGGCTGTCGCTGGCGAGCAGCCACCAAAAGGCAGCGAAGTCGGCGGTGATGGCCTCCAGCTCAGTACCTGCTACGCGTGCGCTGTAGGCGCGAATCGCCGCCACGCAAAGCTCGTTGCCGCGCCCGTTGGTAAACGTCAGACCATGGCCCTCGAGGCCATCGGGATGATTCGTTCGGAGAATGCAATATGCGGCCGAGTAGTCGGGATCGGTGTTCATAGCATCCGACCCGTCCAAGTCGCGCGAGGTCGGGAAACGAATGTCGTAGGCCTCGATGGCGGTGATTTTAATGGCCACTTCCGCCTCCTGATCTGGCCTGTCAAGCCCGAGTGATGTCGTCTGCCTCAAGCCGAATTGCCGAGGCCGCAGCAGCCACAGCCAGCTTCTATGCTTGACATCTTCGCACCAATGGTGCGAAATACGCACCCATGGTGCGGAACGTGAGCACAACGCTCGTCAAGGGTCTGGACCTCCTGATGATCGTTGCCCGAGCCAAGCCCGGGGGCCTTCGACTCGTTGACCTGCAGCGCGAAGTTGGCGCTGATAAAGCGGTTCTCGTGCGATTGCTCAATGGACTCCAGATACGTGATTTCGTGCGTCGTGACGATGGCGCACGCTACCACTTGGGGCCAGCGGCAATGGAGCTCGCGCATAGCTTTCTGGCCGGCATCGACGTCCGAGCCGCGGCCGTTTCCACGATGCGAAGACTGGTGGCCGAATCCGGCGAGACCGTTCACCTTGGCGCCCTGCGCGACGTCGCCGTGATCTACCTCGACAAGATCGAGGCCGAGCACACGATCCGGATGCATTCCCAGATCGGCAGCCTGATGCCTGCCTACTCGACCGCGTTGGGCAAGGCCATGCTTGCCGCCGGTCCGCCTGAGCTCGTCGATCGCACGATCGGCGCGGGAATGCCGGCACGCACCCCGCGCACCATCACCACGCCTGAAGCATTGCGACGAGAGCTGGAGACCGTGCGCGCCCGCGGCTTTGCGATCGATGACCTGGAGAACGAAGACGGAGTTCGATGCGTCGGCGCCGCAATCCTCGATCACCAGGGTGCCATCGCCGGCGCGCTCAGCGTCTCGGCGCCGGCATTCAGGTTCTCACTCGAGGATGCGCTTCGACTCGGGCCGCAGATCGCGTGGGCCGCCCAGGAAGTCTCCGAGCAGCTCGGTTCTCCAGGCGGCTTCGTGGAAGACACGACGTTCGCTGCCGCGGCCCGTGATGAGCCGGCGTCGGCGAGAGCGGGGAGCGCGACACGGCACTGATACAGCGGCAGTCGTCATCTCGCTTCGAATGAAGGCGAGAAATCAATCGTGGAGGCAGAGGAGGAGCAGATGCGGCCTATCCGACCAGCGCTGTGGCGCGACGGACATGACAGAAGGAGTCGAACGATGTTGATTGGCGGATGCGGGATGCCACGACCAGTGGCACCCGTGATGGCGCTTGCCCTGATCCTCGGCGCATGCAGCGCTCCCCCGACGCCGGGGGCCAGCGGCCCGGGCGCCAGCGACCCGGGGGCAAGCGGTCCGGAAGGAAGTGAGCCAGTATCGGGCGGCGAGGCGGTGACCCTGAACATCATCGACGTGGCAGGCAATCTTCAGCTCACCCAGTCCATGATCGATGCATTCGTGGCGGCCAATCCCGACCGGGTCGCGGGAGTCAACTACGACCAGGCACCCTCGCCCGAGCTCGCCGGCCGCATACAGGCGCAGCAGGAAGGCAACAATCTGCAGACCGACCTGGTCTTGACCGGTACCGATGCCCTCTCCGCAGGAATCGAGCTCGACCTGTGGGAGGAGATCGCCCCGGCGTACGAGGAGCACGCAGGCACGACGCTCGAAGAGATCCTGCTGGAGCCGGCGAACAACATGCAGGCGCTGGCCGAGGGCTTCGGAGTCGTCATCACGTACTACCCCTCCGGACCATTGCTGGAATACGATCCCGCGCAGGTCACCGACCCGCCGACCACGCCTGAGGAGCTGCTCGCGTATGCAGAGGCAAATCCCGGGAAGTTCATGTACGCCCGTCCCGCTAATTCCGGACCCGGTCGCACGTTCATCCAGGGCCTCCCATACCTGCTGGGCGACGAGGACCCCATGGATCCAGAGAATGGCTGGGACAAGACCTGGGCGTATCTCGAGGAGCTGGGAAAGTACATCGAGTATTACCCCACCGGGACCGGGCAGACGATGACCGAGCTGGGTGAGGGCACCAGAGCCATGATCGCCTCCACCACCGGCTGGGACATCAACCCTCGCGCGCTGGGCACGGTTCCCAAAGAGGCCGAAGTCACCTTCTTTGATGACTTCACGTGGGTATCGGATGCCCATTACTTCGTGGTCCCGAAGGGCGTGGACGAGGCCAAGCTCGCCGTTCTCATGGATCTTCTGGCATGGATCCACCAGCCCGAGGAGAACGCGAAGGCGTACGACGCGGGATATTTCTATCCCGGACCTGCCGTGAAGGGCGCAGAGCTCTCGATGGCGCCCGAGGATTCGCAGGCCATCTTGGAGGAGTTTGGGCGCGCGGAGTATGACCAGGCGATCGCCGATAACCCGGTGGTCGTGCCGCTCGGTGCACAAGCGCTTGTCAAGGCATTCGAGATCTGGGACGAGCAGATCGGCGGCGACCAGATCAAGGAGTTCTGATGCCACAACCGCAGCTCGAGCGCTTGGCGATCGAGGATGTCAGCAAGGTCTACGGGGACCATATCGCGCTGCGGGACTTCAGCCTGGATGTGGCCGGGGGAGAGTTCGTTGCTCTCCTCGGCCCATCGGGCTGCGGCAAGTCGACGATGCTCAATTGCCTGGCCGGACTCCTGCCCCTGACCAGCGGCCGGATTTCCATTGATGGAGAGCGAATCGATCCGCTGCCGCCGGAACGCCGACGTTTCGGCATGGTCTTTCAGAATTACGCCCTCTTCCCGCACCTCAGCATCGGTCGCAACGTCGCGTTCGGACTGGAGTCGCAGCGCGTGCCGAAGGCCGAGATCGGGCCCAGGGTCGCGCGTGCACTTCACCAGGTTCGCCTCGACGGGTTGGAGGATCGCTATCCAGCCCAGCTGTCGGGTGGGCAGCAGCAGCGTGTGGCGATGGCGCGTGCCATCGTCCTCGAGCCGCGGTTGATTCTCATGGATGAGCCGTTATCGAACCTCGACGCCCAGCTGCGAACGGAGCTGCGCACCGAGCTGCGCCGGCTTCACCAGGACCTCGGGTTGACGACGATCTACGTGACACATGATCAGTCGGAGGCACTTTCGCTGGCCGATCGCCTGGTGGTGCTGCGCAATGGCCGCCAACTGCAGATCGGCACCCCGGCGACGGTCTACGCCGAACCGGCAGATGCCTTCGTTGCAGCATTCATGGGCTACCGCAATCTCATTCCCGCGCGGCGCCGATCCGGCGGAAACGGCGAAGTTGTCGTGGAGCTCGCCGACGGTGGCGTGAGCCTGCGCGGGGTCGACAGAAGCGCCACCACCGGCGAGCAGGTCGTGGTCGCCGTGCGGCCATCGGATTTCGCCGTCGTTCCTCTCGACGAGGCTGGTGACAACTCGACGGCTGACAATTTGATCACCTGCGTCGTCCGTGTCGTGGAGTACCAGGGCGAGGAGAATGCGGTCGAGGCCGAGGCACCGGGTGGACTGCGACTGCACTTCCGCACGACCGAACGGGTGGCTCCCGAGGAGCGGGTGGCCATTCACGTGGACGCCTCGCGCCTCCTGGTATTCGGCGCTGATGAGTGAGCACGCGCGTCCGCTGCGAGAGCGCCTCGCCGAGCGCGGCATTGATCGCGTGCTCTGGCTGGTGTTGCCTGCCGCTGCGTTGCTGGGAATGTTATTCGTCTATCCATTTGTCTATGGCCTCGGGCTATCGGTCCAGCCAAACGAGGGCGCTCCGGTGATCGGCAACTACGTGCGATTCTTCAGCGACGACTTTGAACGCTCGACCATCTGGAAGACGCTCGTCCTTGCCATTCCGGCGGCGGTCGTCAACGTGGGCATCAGCATTCCGATTGCCTACAAGATGCGTGGACCGGTCCGCAATAAGCGCCTCATCACCACCCTCCTCGTGATGCCGGCGACCCTCGGCACGGTGCTCGTGGCCGAAGGTCTGATCCGCTATTTCGGCCCGATTGGCTGGTTCAACCAGTTTCTGATGGCGATCGGGCTCATCGACGGACCGCTGCGGCTGACGCACAACTACATCGGGGTGATGGCCTCGCTCATCATCACCGGCTTCCCCCTGAGCCTGTTGCTGGTCCTCGGCCACGCGTCGGGGATCGATCCCGATCTCGAGCGCGCCGCGGCAACTCTGGGCGCGGGACCGTCCGAGCGGTTCCGCCGCGTCGTCTTGCCGCTCATGCTGCCAGGCATCACGATCGCCTTCATCCTGGCGTTCGTGGCTGCGTTCTCCGTGTTTCCGTCGGCCGTCATGGTGGGCAACCCCGCGGGTGAGACGCGGGTGATCTCGATCGCCGCGTACCAGGCAGCGTTCGAGCGCTTTGACTATCCAATGGCGTCGGCCATTGCGATGATCATGGCCGCCGTGCAGTTTGCCATCGTCGCGTTCGTCTTCCTCCTCCGCGGACGGCTGTATCGTGGATCGACGAGTGGGGGCAAGGGATGAGCG
>JALZIO010000137.1 GCA_030860245.1 Actinomycetota bacterium
GCCCTGGCCAACTCCGATACACATTGTGGCGAGCCCGTAGCGGCCTTGCCTTCGGTCGAGCTCGTGTACAAGAGTGGTCAGAATGCGTGCACCCGATGCACCCAAAGGATGGCCCAGGGCGATGGCTCCGCCGTTCACGTTAACCTTCTCAGGATCGAGACCAAGCTCCTTCACGCATGCCAGAGATTGAGCAGCAAAGGCTTCATTCAGTTCGACGAGGTCGATGTCGTCGAGAGTCAGGGCCGCTCGAGCGAGCGCTTTGCGCGTGGCGTATATCGGTCCCAACCCCATGACGCGCGGCTCAACTCCTGCGACAGCGCTCGAAACTATGCGCGCCATCGGACGCCACCCTTGGTCGGCGGCCATCTCCTCGGAGGCGAGAAGAACCGCAGCGGCACCATCATTCACGCCGGACGAGTTGCCCGCCGTCACCGTTCCATCCTTGGCGAACGCCGGCCTGAGCGCGCCCAGCTTATCCGCGTCGGTGTCCGGACGAGGTGGCTCGTCGGCGTCCACGAATATGGGGTCTCTTTTGGGGCGCGGAACTTCGACCGGGATGATCTCGTCCTTGAAGCGGCCCTCCTCCTGAGCCTGTACGGCGCGCCGATGGCTTTCGGATGCAAACGCATCCTGTTCCTTTCGGCTGATGCCATACCGCTCGGCAACGATCTCTGCGGTCTCCCCCATTGAGTGCGCTTCGTGCACCTCTTCGAGCTTGGGATTGGTGAATCGCCAACCGATGGTCGTGTCGTAGATGGTCGGACTGCGGTCGAAGGCTTTGGACGCCTTGGCCATTACAAATGGCGCCCGGCTCATCGATTCCGAGCCACCGGCCAGGACAAGCGACGCCTCCTGCGAGCGAATGGCCCGGTAACCGCAATTGACCGCCTCGAGCCCGGATCCGCACAAGCGGTTGACCGTCGCTCCCGGCACCTCGACGGGAAGCCCTGCGAGCAGCACAGCCATGCGCGCCACATTGCGATTGTCTTCACCCGCCTGGTTGGCCGCCCCCCAGTAGACATCGTCGATGCGCTCGGCAGGCACATGGTTGCGGGCGACCAGTGCCCTGACGACGTGGGCGGCCAGATCGTCGGGCCGGACAGACGACAATGAGCCCCCATATCGGCCGGCCGGAGTCCGCACCGCATCGACAACAAAAGGCTGGTTCATCCGTACGTCCCTTCGCCGGTTTTCTGATCCAAACCCTTATCTTCGCGCCTCAAAATTAGAGCCCGGGCTCGAAGTCTCTACCTCGGTGTGAGGACGCAGAGCTCAGTCCGCCCCGAGATGTGCGAGTGTCGAATACAACTCATGGGCCGCCTTTTCTCCCAGCTTCAGACTTTCGACTCGGTAGCTCTCGTTCGGGGCGTGAACGGCGTCGCCCGCCAGCGCGAACCCGCTCACGATCGTCTGAATGCCACGGTCGGCGAAGGTGGCAAGGATGGGAATGGACCCGCCGGCGCGCTGGATGGCGACGGGCATCCCTGTGGCTTGCTCGAGTGCACGCTTGCCCAAGCGAAGCGCTGCAGACTGAGGGTCGAAGAACGCGGGTTCCCCGGCGTGTGCGAACTTGATACCCACCTCGGCGCCGGCCGGAGCGGCCGCGCGCAATAACTCCTCGAGTGCTTGCTGCATTTCACAGGCGCTTTGCCCGGGCGCCAGACGCATCGACAACTTCGCGTGGGCGGTCGCCGGCACGATCGTCCGGGCATTCACCGGGTCGCCACCCGATATCCCGTTTACATCGAGTGCCGCATCCGCGCCGTTATGAGAGTAGTAGTCCGAACCCGAACGATCATCGAGCGGTCTGCCTCCGGATTCGGCGATCACGCCATCGCCGGCGGGCAACTTGGACCACTCCTCGAGCTCGGTCTGGGAGGGCGCTGTGATACCGGCTCTCAGCTCAGATCGCAGCTGTCCGCCGGCTCCCGGGAGGACTGCGGCGAGCATGCTGTGAAGGACGTGAGTGGCGTTCAGCACACTCCCGCCATAGGTACCCGAATGAAGGTCCTTGTCGGCGGTGCGCACATTTAGCGACAGGGCGATTACGCCGCGCAGACTTGAAGTCAAGGCGGCCATCCGGTCGTTGACCATGTCGGAGTCGAACACGATGGCGCAGTCGGCGCCGCGCTGGTCGCGCTCGGCCCACTCCTTGACCGTTGCTCCTCCGGCCTCCTCCTCTCCCTCTACGACGACGCGAACATTAACCGGCAGCTCGTTTCTGCGAGCAAGCTCGCAGGCAACGTGCAGCAGAGGCAGATAGTTCCCCTTGTCGTCGGAGGCCCCGCGTGCGTAGATGCGCCCGTCCTCGATCGTAGGTTCGAACGGCGGGTACTTCCACGCCGCGACCGGGTCCACCCCCTGAACGTCGTAATGACCGTATATCAATACGGTTGGCGCATACCCGAAGGTCGCATGAAGCTCACCGACGGCGACGGGATTGCCTCCGGCGCGGCCGGCCAGTCCCGCCTCGCCTCCGGCGTCTTCGATGCGTTCGCACACCCATTCGCCCGCGCGAACCAACGCCCGGTCATCACCTCCGCCGGTCGAAATCGACGGAATCCGCAACCAGTCGAACAGTTCTTCCATCAGCTTGTCCGCCATGTCATCTACCTCCTGTCGGACCGTTCGGCCCGGCCATGCCGGACGCCGTCCGTCTTCTCCCCTCCCGCCGCCACACCACACTCATCGGACTACCTTCACCCAGCCGAAGCATGGATCACCCTTCGACGATGTAGGGGACGCTCACCACCACGACACCTGGCTCCAACAGCATCCTGCCTTTGACAATCAACGCCGTCTGGTTGTGCAGCAGCTGATGATGGCGCTTCTCAACAATGTATTCGGGGAGCACGAGTGTTACGACTTTGACTTCCCCGTCGGCATCGTAGCGGCGCACATACTCGGTGACGGTCGTCCCCAGATCTCGGTAGGGTGATACCTCGACCTCGAGCTCGTGCGGGATATTGGCCGCCGCCCACACGTCACGAAGGCCATCGATTCTGGCGTCGTCAAACGCTATGTTCAGTCCTTTCAGATCCGTACCCTGCAGCGTTTCGGCATACTCGATCGCTTGCAACGTGGCGTTGTGCACCCCCGACAACAGGACGATGACGTGATGCTCCTCCGGAACGTGCCGTTCCTCGTCGATGCCGCCGGTAATCTCATCTCTGTGCACAGGGATGTCCAACACTTGAATTCCGGGCTCGTTCAGGAGGCCGGCCTTCAGGCGGTGTACGGAAGGATGTGTGAACACTTCCGTCAGTCTCCGCCTCTGAAGGACTTCGGCAATCACCACCGTGAGAAAGTCGTCCTCCCCGAGCGTCTCCCGCCTCCTGTGAAGATACTCGAGTAAAGGCTTCTCCTTCAGTCCCCCCTTGCTAATGATCTCGAGCTCCAGACCCGGAGCTACAAGAGCCCACTCCTCCTCGAGCCCCTCCGTGAAGGTGACGCCCGAAACCTCGGCGCCGGGAATACCTTCTGCATAACCAACTGCCCGCGCGGTCGCTCCATCCACGCTGTGATCCACGAGGATGACCATGTGCTGATTGCCGGGGACTCTGTCGTGTGGCCGGCGCGCCGGCTCGGCCAGCTGCTCGCCAACATGAGTGTAATGCTCCTTGACCGAGCGCATCAGGAAGACGAGAACCGGGATCATGAGTATCACCAACCAGGCACCGTTGAGAAACTTGGTCGCAACAACGACGCCGAGGACAATTGCGGTAGCGGCTCCGCCTGCTCCCTGTAGCCAAAGGTTGCGACGCCAGTTGCCGTCTTTGTTGTTTCGCCAATGCAATACCATTCCCCACTGCGAAAGAGTGAAGGATAGAAACACGCCGACAAGGTACAACTGGATCAAGGACGTCAACCGGGCGTCGAAGATGAAGATCAGCAGGGAAGCAAATAGGGCAAGGATGACGATCCCGTTGGAAAAGACAAGCCTGTCTCCGCGATTGTTGAACTGGTGAGGCATGAAGCCATCTTCGGCGAGCACCGACGCCAGTCTGGGAAAGCCCTGGAAAGCCGTGTTTGCGGCCAGAATGAGGATTGCGGCGGTCATCGCCTGCACGATGTAGAACAGAGGGCCTCCCCCAAAGGCTGCGTGAGCTATCTGGGCAACCACAGTGCGCTCGGCCGACTCCTCAAAAACGACATGCGTCAATCTCGTCAAGAGAGAGATTCCAAGGAACATGGAGATGGCAAGCGCGCCCATCAGGGCCAGGGTCGCCGCAGCATTCTGGGATTGAGGCTTCTTGAAGGCAGGTACACCATTGGAGATCGCCTCGACGCCCGTGAGCGCTGTAGTCCCTGCAGCAAAGGCGGTGAGCAGAAGAAAGGGGTCGAGCGACTCCCCCGCAGGGAGTTGCAGACCAGCGCTTTCGGCACTCGGGCAAGAGCTGAGACACTGATAGAAACCGGTGCCCAGAAGGACGGCTATCGAGAGGATGAACCCATACGTGGGTATTGCGAAAAGGGTGCCCGACTCCCTCACCCCACGCAGGTTCGCAAGCATGACAAGAATCACAAATCCAATCGCAAACAGCATCTTGAATGAAGCCAATGCCGGGGCAGCAGACACTATCGCGTCCACTCCTGCAACTATTGACACCGCCGCCGTAAGGACGTAATCGATCAACAGAGCGGAAGCAGCCACGAGCCCCGCGTATTTCCCAAGATTCTCGTGAGCCACGATGTAAGCGCCGCCGCCATTGGAATACGCTTTCACCGTCTGCCGGTAAGAAATAACTACTACGCTGAGCAAGGTTGCAACGGCCACAGAGATAGGCACGACGTTCACAAGAGCCGCCGTCCCCGCAGCTCCTAGTACGAGCAGTATCTCCTGAGTGGCATAGGCAACCGAAGACAGGGCGTCCGATGAGAAAATGGGAAGCGCCAGGGCCCTCGGAAGAAGCGTCTCTTCGAGATCCTCCGAGGCTTTGGGTGACCCGACGACGAAACGCTTCAGCGCTGCCTGCGTCCTCACCGGTTGCGATCCCCCGTCGGCCGCCCCCCGCCGCTTGGTCGCTCTTGACCACGACCCCACATAGCTACTCCCCTGCTTTACGCGCAGAAGCCGTGGAGCATAAGGCTCGCCCACGGGACTGAGTCTCCAAGAGGTGCAGAGGAGAGATATCGCCTGAGTGGAATCCAGGCGTCAGGCAAGCCAACGCGTCCGCAAGGAGAACAGATAGCGATCGGTGATGAAGTTGAGGACTCGGCGCGCCGTGCCGAATCGCTGCGCAACACTTGCCAGGACGGAGGTTGCTCGAGTCGGCGGCGGTGGGACGGCAGCATAAGCGGCGCGATACCAACGCTCTCCGAGATCCTCCAACAATCCGAACATTCCGGCCGGCGTCTGGTTCCCCGGGCCTGGCTCCTCAGGCGGTTCGGTGTCGTCCCCTCCGCTCGTCCGAAGCAAACTATCTTGCTCGGTTGGGCTGAGGGGCCACGACGAGCTGCGCTCGGGGAAGACCCCGGTCAGGAAGAGCGCGAGATCCCCGAGGCGCCGGTAGATGCCGGGGCGGTCCTCCGCCGGCACCACGTCGAGAAGAGACGCCAACCGGATCGGGTCCAGCTCGCTGTAACGCTGCCGCCGCCACCCCCTGCGCCCTTGAACCC
>JALZIO010000170.1 GCA_030860245.1 Actinomycetota bacterium
GTGCAGCGCCTTGCCGACGCTCGGGGTGTACGCGCGGCCCTGCGAGCGCTGGGGCTGGTGTTGGCCGCGAGCCTGGTCGGGACCGCCGCGTTTGGAAGCACCGATACCTTCGACAATCCCGCGCCCGTCTGGTTCTACGTGTGGTTCTGGGTTGGACTCGTGCCGGCCTCCTTGCTGTTCGGGCCCGTGTGGCGGCTGTTGAACCCACTGCGGACGTTGACTGCGTTGCTCGCGCGCATATCGGGGGCACGAAGAGACGAGGGCTGCCCGGACATCCCGCCGTGGGTCGGTCTCTGGCCGGCGGCGGTGGGGTTGACGGTCTTTGTCTGGCTGGAGCTGGTGTTCCAGGATCCGGCGCGTCCGATGATCGTCTTGATCTTCGTCGTGCTTTACGGCGCAGCAAACGTGGTTGCGGCGAGCTTCTACGGCGAGCGTTGGCTCGCGCAAGGCGACGGATTCGAGGTGTACTCGACCCTCCTCGCGTCGATGTCACCGCTGGGGCGGCGCGCCGACGGACGCCTCGTGGTGCGCAATCCACTGGATGGCCTCGCGGCTTTGCCGCCGGCTCCGGGCCTGGTCGCCGTCATAGCGGTGTTGCTTGGTTCGACCGCGTTCGACGGCCTTACGCGAACTGCACTATGGGCCTCCCTGACGCAATCCCAGTCGGCCCTGCCCAATCTCTTGATCGGAACGACCGGTCTCGCCGGGTCGATTGCCTTTGTGGCGGTCACGTTCGTGGCAGCGGCCCGCTTCAGCCGGCGTTTCATGCCGGATTTACCCCCCGTCGGGCTCGAACAGAGCTTCGTCCATTCGCTGATGCCCATAGTCGTTGGCTACACGCTCGCTCACTATTTCTCGTTGCTGGTGTTCGAGGGGCAGAACGGCTACATCCTGGCGTCCGATCCATTCGCCCGAGGCCAGAACCTCTTCGGCACCGCCGACTGGGTCATCAACTACACGCTGGTGTCGACCTCCGCGATTGCCTTGGTGCAGGTTGCGGCGATCGTCATCGGGCATGTGGTCGGCGTGATCTCGGCACACGACAGAGCCGTCGTCATATTTCCCAGGCCGTCAATCACGCGCGGGCAGTATGCGCTTTTGATGGTGATGGTCGCCTACAGCGTCGGTGGGATCGCACTATTGGTGGGAACATGACGTGATGGTCTTGGCTCACGGAGGGACGACGGGTGCGATCGCAGAGTTCGCCATACTGTTCGTGCCGTTGATAGTGGTCTTCTTCCTCGCACGCAAGAAGTCAAAGGACGATGCCGACGACGAGCCGGGCAAAGGAGAGCAACGCGACCGCAAGCGTGAGCGCTGACCCCGCGTTCGAAACCCTACGCGGGGTAGACCTCCACCTGCGTCGCCTTGACCGATGCCCATGCCTTCGCCCCCTGTCTGATTCCCAACGCTGTGACCGCGTCGAGCGTGACCTCCGCAGTCAGCGGCGGCTCTGTCTCGAGCGACACCCGGGCGCGTTGTCCGAATATCTCTATCGCATCTACGTTCCCGGCGAATACGTTGCGAGCCGACGACGCCGGCGGGGCCATCGAAAGAGTCACGGCCTGAGGGGAGATGCTGGCAAGCACCAGATCGCCGGCGTTCGCTGCATCGGAGGGGATGGCGAGCCGGCCGCGGCCCTCCGACAACCTCAGCCGTCCCTGCGACTCGACCTCACCCTCGAGCAGGTTTATGCCCGCCAGAGAGGCCACATAGCCGGAGCGAGGCCGCCGCAGCATGTCGGAGCTCGACCCCTGTTGCGTGACCCTTCCTTCTTCCAGTATCAGCAGGCGATCCGCCAATGCCATGGCTTCAAACGGGTCGTGGGTGATGATCATTTTGACGCCCTTGAAGTCCGCCAGCGCTCGCCTGAGAGTGCGCCGAGACTCGGTGCGGTTGGCGACGTCCAGCGCCGACATCGGCTCGTCGAGGAGCAGCACCGCCGGCTCCACCGCGATCGCCCGGGCCAGGGCAACGCGCTGAGCCTGGCCTCCCGACAGCTCCGACGGCCGCTGCGCGGCCACTTCCTCGACGTTGAAGCGAGCCAGGTGCTCCGCCGCCCGGCTTCGGGCCTCGGCGCGGCCGACCCCCTGGGCCCTGAGCCCGAAGGCGACGTTGTCGAGCGCTGTGAGTGCGGGAAACAACAGGAGGCCCTGGAACATGACGCCGATCGAGCGCGCCCGAGGGGCCAGCTTCACCCGGTCGGAGGGGCGCTCCCACACATCGCCGCCCACGACGACCTCGCCCTCCTCGATCGGAAGAAGCCCCGCCAGCGCATCAACGAGGGTTGATTTTCCGGCGCCGTTGGGCCCGAGCAGGGCGACGGTCATGCCATCGGGGACGTCCAATCGCGCCTCGAGCGTAAATTCGGCGCGCCGGAGCCTCAGGTCCGCGTGCAGCCCGCCGTTCACAGCCCTCTTATCCGTCCGCGCAGGGCCACGATCACCGCCAGGGCAACCGCAAGGAGCACGAGGCTCAGCGCCAGCGCTCCGTCCGGGTCGACGGGGAGCTTGGAGTAGACGGCCAGGGGAACGGTCTGGGTCACCCCCTCGAGGTTGCCGGCGAACATGATGGTGGCGCCGAACTCCCCCAGGGCCCTGGCCCAACACAGCGCCGCACCGCCGCTGAGGGCGGGTCTGATGGCCGGAAGGATGATGGTCCAAAGGATCGTCATCCGTCCGGCACCCATGGTTGCGGCGGCATTCTCCAGCCTCCGGTCGACCAAATTAAGTGCAGCCTCCACGGAGACCACCAGAAACGGCATCGCAACGAAGGCCGCCGCAACCACGGCTCCGGCGGTCGAGAAGGGCAGCGACAGCCCGACGGTCGCGAGCGCGGGACCGAGGAACCCGCGCCGGCCGAACGCGGCAAAGAGGGCGACTCCGCCAACCACCGGCGGGAGCACCATCGGGACGAGCACCATGCTCCTGATGACCCTTCCTCCTGCCAGTGGCCCACGCGACAGCATCCAGGCCAGGGGGAGGCCGAGAATCAGCGACAGCCCCAGCGCCCCAAGCGAGACCACGAGAGAGAGCCGCAGGGCGTTCACGACGCCGGGCTCGAGCAGTATGGACTGGAGCCGCGCAATCGGGGAGCGCAGCACGAGCCCTGCGAGAGGGGCCAGGAAGAACACCAGTCCCACGAGCCCGAGGCCCCCGAGGATCCACCGGGTGGGTCCCTCTCCAGATGTCTTTCGAGTCATCACGGGCGGCCCGCGGCTGCCGCCGGGCCCAAGCTCAGGGTCGCAGCCCGTGGAAGAAGGTTCCGCATCTCAACTGTGTCTACGGAAGCCCGAAGCCGTAGCCCCGGAGCACCCGGGACCCTGCCTGTGAATCGACGAGGTTCACGAAGTCCCGGGCGCCTTCCGGGTTGGGGGCCCCTTCAAGCGCGGCCATCGGGTAGACCGCCAACGGGGAGGCTGCGCGTGGGACTTCGATCACCTTCAGGTCACCTTCGACCTCGGACGTCACGTCGGTCCTATAGACCACCCCGGCGTCGGCCTCGCCGAGGCGGACCTTAGACACGACCGCCTTGACATCCTCTTCGTTCGAGACGACGTTGGCCTCAGCGGGTCCGAGCACTCCGAGGCGCATGAACATTGCGCGCGCATAGCTGCCCACCGGCACCTCCGGCCCACCGAGGACGAGCTTGAGC
>JALZIO010000187.1 GCA_030860245.1 Actinomycetota bacterium
CGTGGAGCCGGGCGTCAGACCGCCCGGCATTCTCTCCTTTGCGATGAAAAACGCGCCGCTGAGCTGGCAAGTCCGTCTTGTCTTACTGGCTGCCATATGGGGCAGCAGTTTCTTGTTCATCAAAGTGGGCTTGAGGGCGTTCGTCCCCCTGCATGTTGCGCTGGGACGCATGCTCTTCGGTACGGCCGTTCTGATGGCTTTCCTGGCGCTGCGCCGAGAGCCGCTTCCGCGCGGCCGTCGCGTTTGGGGGCATCTTGTGTTCGCAGGTTTGTTCGGGAACGCGCTTCCGTTCTTCTTGTTCGCCTGGGGCGAGACGAAGGTGTCGTCCGTGCTCGCCGGGATCTGGAACGGCACGACTCCACTTCTCACGATGATCGTCGCCTTTTCCATGCTGCCGGACGAGCGCCCCGACCGGGACAAGGTCGTCGGACTGACGATCGGTTTCACCGGAGTTTTGCTGATCGTGGGGCCGTGGCAGGGCGTGGGCGGCGGTGCGCTGCTCGGCAACCTCGCCTGCCTTGCGGCCGCAGGCTGTTACGGCGTGGCCTTCCCCTACATGCGCAAGTACCTCGCGGGGCGAGAGGAATCTCCCCTAGCCCTCGCGGGCGGCCAGCTCCTCTGCGGGACGATTCAGCTTGCTGCCGTCGTGGCGTTCTTCACCGGCGCCCCGGGCCCTTATCCGCTGCGGCCGGTCGTGAGCGTTGTTGTACTCGGGGTTGTGGGGACCGGGATCGCCTACGTGATCAACTACGGGATCATCCGGGACGCAGGCGCAACGGCCGCATCGACGGTCACCTATCTCCTCCCCATCTTCGCGACGGTTGTGGGGATGGTCTTCTTGGGCGAGCAGTTGACCTGGAATCAGCCCGCGGGGGCGGCCGTCGTGCTGGCGGGCGTTGCGATCTCACAAGGCCGTCTGCCCCTCTTTCGGCAGCGCGAGGCGACCACGGTTCCATAGGGCCCCGGCGCGCCGGAACGCTTCTCGGGCGGGCAGACTTCGCCACGAAGCTTCCAGCCGAGGTTCACGAGGTCGCGCCCCGCACGCGACCATTGGGTTATGGGGGACGGTCGCTTGCGTCAGAGATTGCGCATAGGGGGGACCGTCCAGGGCGTTGGATTCCGCCCCTTCGTTTACGCACTGGCATCACAGCTCGGCCTGGGGGGGTTCGTACTCAACGACTCGGGCGGCGTGGTGATCGAGGTGGAGGGCAATCACTCCGACGTGGACGCGTTCACACAAATTCTCCTCGAGGAACCGCCCCCACTTGCGAGCCTGGACAGCGTCGAGAGGCTGGACCTGCCGCCGCTGGGAAGCGATCGGTTCGACATCCGGGCCTCCGAAACCGACGGCGCGGTCGTAGCAACAATCACCCCCGACGTCGCCACCTGCGCCGCCTGCCTGGAGGAGATCCGCGATAGTGGCGCGCGCCGTTACGGGTACGCATTTACCAACTGCACGAACTGCGGTCCCCGATTCACGATCACAACCGGGGTTCCCTACGATCGCGAGCGCACGACCATGTCGTCGTTCTCCCTGTGCTCCGAGTGCAAAGCGGAATACACGGATCCGGGGGACAGGCGTTTTCATGCTCAGCCGATCGCATGCCCGCGCTGTGGACCTCGGCTGACTCTTTTCGGCAAGGACGGCGGCCAGCTGGAGGGCGACCCAATCACCGCGTCGGCGGCCGCCTTGCGGGAGGGCTGCATTCTTGCGATCAAGGGGCTCGGCGGCTACCACCTCGCCTGTGACGCAACCGACGCCGTCGCGGTCGAAGAGCTCAGGAGGAGAAAGGGGCGCGAGGCCAAACCCTTCGCAGTCATGGCACCCAACCTCGAATGGGCCTGCCGCCTCGCCCATACCGGGCCGGAGGAAACCGCCGTGCTGGCATCACACCGGCGTCCCATCGTCATCGTCGCCCGGCGCGCCGAGGCCATCCTGGCAGACGAGGTTGCGCCGGCCAATCGCTACCTCGGGATCATGCTGCCCTACACGCCGCTTCACGACCTCCTCATGCGTTCCGTGCGCCGCCCCATCGTGCTCACCTCGGGCAACCTCTCCGACGAGCCGATCGCGCACGAGGATGCCGACGCCCTGGAGCGCCTCGGCGGGATCGCAGACGCGTTTCTCGCTCACGACCGGCCGGTGCACGTGCGATGTGATGACTCGGTCGTGCGCGTCGTGGGGGGGCGCGAGTACCCCATCCGGCGATCACGGGGCTACGCGCCCGAGCCACTGGAGGTTTCGGTTCCCTTCTCACGGCCGCTGCTCGCAGCGGGTCCCGAGCTCAAGCACACCTTCTGTCTGGGAGCCGGCAACCGGGCGATCCTCTCCCACCACATCGGGGATCTCGCCAACTGGGCGGCGATGAGCGCGTTACTCGAGGGGGTGGAGCACTTCACACGTGTCTTCGACGTTCGCCCGGAAGTCGTCGCCCACGACCTCCATCCCGAGTATCTGTCGACGAAATGGGCGCTCGGACTCGAGGGCGTGGAGCATGTTGGCGTCCAGCACCATCACGCGCATATCGCCTCCTGCCTGGCGGACAACCGGCGCGCCGAACCGGTCATCGGGCTCGCACTCGACGGCACCGGCTACGGCGACGACGGGGCGATCTGGGGCTGCGAGGTTCTCACCTGCGACTTCGCCGGCTACCGGCGGGCCGCACACCTCCGCTACGTCCCGCTGCCGGGGGGTGCAGCCGCAGTCCGTGAGCCGTGGCGCATGGCCGCGGTCTACCTCGAGGCCGCCTTCGGCGAGGGGGCTTATGACCTCGACCTCGACTTCGTCGGCCGGACCGCCGGGCGGTGGCGCCCGATTCTGAGCATGGCCGCCACCGGCATAAGTGCTCCACCCACCTCGAGCGCCGGGCGGCTCTTCGATGCCGTCGCAGCGCTGTGCGGCATGCGAGACCGGGTGAGCTTCGAAGGGCAGGCCGCCGCCGAGCTCGAGCAGGCCGCCGACCCCTCCGTCGTCGCTGCGTATCCGTTCCCCCTGGCGGACGGAGCGCTGGACGGAGTCGTACTGGTGCGGGCCGTGGCCGAGGATCTGATCGGAGGATCCCCTGTGGCCGAGGTTGCCGCCCGCTTTCACAATGGGCTGGCCGAAGGCCTCCGGCGCGCTTGCGAGCGCGTGCGGGCCGAGCAGGGCCTGGCCACGGTCGCTCTGTCGGGAGGGAGCTGGCAGAACCTGCTCCTGCTCGAACGGGTCATGCAAGGACTCGAAGGCGCCGGATTCGAGGTGTTGATCCACCGGCGCGTGCCCCCGAACGACGGAGGCGTGGCGCTGGGTCAGGCCGTAATCGCCGGATCACGCGCCGGGGCCGGGGAGCGAACCCCTGCGTCGAATGGCTGAAAAGACGAACCATGCGCCACTCACCACCCACTCTGCGATTGGGTGGTTCTCCCCCCGGGAGTGTGCGAGGATGCGGTCGACGAAGAAGCCTAGAGGGGGGCCCAGCCGATGTGCCTTGCCATCCCGGGACAGGTCGCAGAGATCGTGGATCCCGCCACGCATATCGCCAAAGTCGATGTCGGCGGTGTAAAGCGCAACGTGAACATCGGCCTCCTCGTCGAAGAGCCGGGGGGAATCGATGTCGGCGACTGGGTCCTGATACACGTGGGCTTCGCCCTGTCCAAAGTAGACGAGTCCGAGGCGGCTGCAACACTGTCTTTGCTCCAGGGGATGGGCGAGGCGTTCGAGGAAGAGCTCGAGCAGCTCAAGGCGAGTGACATCGGATGACTTTCGACGGCCGCGACGGCGGAATCGCCTTGCCGCAGGTCGAGGCGGACTCCTACGGCGCAGTCTGCTCGCTCATCGACGGGTGTCTCGTGTGCGGAGACGTCGCCGTGCCCGTGACCGTCGTGTGGCCCGGAGAGCCCGACGCGGTCTGTGAGGATGCCCACGGCCAGCGCGGCCAGGTTGGGGTAGAGCTCGTGTCACCGGTCAGGAGTGGAGACCGGCTTCTGGTTCATGGCGGCATTGCAATCTCCCGACTGGAAGAGGAGCTATGAAATACGTCGACGAGTACCGTGACGCGGAGCTTGCCCGGACCCTCGGGTCTGAGATCACCGCCCTTGCCGAACCGGGGCGGCATTACAAGGTCATGGAGGTGTGCGGAGGGCACACGCACACAATCTACAAGCACGGGATTGAAGACCACCTGCCCGAATCGGTTGAGCTCGTTCACGGGCCGGGGTGTCCCGTATGCGTGATACCGATGGGGAGGGTAGATGACGGGATCTCGATCGCCCGCCAACCAGACGTCATCTTCACCTGCTTCGGCGACATGATGCGCGTCCCCGGCGGCAACGGCAGTCTGTTGGACGTCAAGGCCGAGGGCGCCGACGTTCGCTTTGTCTACTCTCCACTCGACGCATTGAAGATCGCCCGCAACAATCCGGACAAAGAGGTCGTTTTCTTCGCTATCGGCTTCGAGACGACCGCGCCTTCGACTGCCCTTACGCTCATGCGGGCAAAGGCAGAGAAGCTGCGCAACTTCTCGGTGATGTGCAATCACGTCACGATCGTGCCGCCGTTGATGGCGCTGCTCGAATCACCCGATCTCCGGCTCGATGCGTTCATCGGCCCCGGGCACGTCTCGACCGTAATCGGCTGCCGTCCCTATGAATTCATTCCCGCCGACTACGGACAGCCCGTGGTTGTGGCGGGCTTCGAGCCGCTGGATTTGCTTCAGTCGATCTACATGATCATGCGGCAGCTCGCCGAGGGTCGGAATGAGGTCGAGAACCAATATGGCCGGGTAGTCCCGTGGGAGGGGAATCTCCGGGCGCTCGACATTCTCGAACGGGTTTTCGAGCTCCGCCCCTACTTCGAGTGGCGCGGCCTCGGGTTCATTTCGCAAAGCGCCCTCAAGCTGTCGCAGGACTACGCGGACTTCGATGCGGAGCTCAGGTGGGACATACCCGGGGTCCGAGTGGCCGATCCCAAAGCGTGTCAGTGCGGCGAGGTGCTCAAGGGGGTAATCAAGCCGTGGGAGTGCAAGGTCTTTGGTACCGCCTGCACTCCAGAGACCCCGATTGGAACATGCATGGTCTCCTCCGAGGGAGCCTGCGCCGCGTACTATAACTTCGGCCGTTTTGCACGCTCGAAGGAGCGCGCAGGCGCTTAGGGGACAGGTTCAAGGGATGGGGAACTGAAAGATGGATCTCGAAGACGAGGTCCTCGCAAGGATCGAACGCCAGCGCAAGCTCCGGCCCCGTTTTCGGGACGAGCGCGTCACGATGGCCCACGGCG
>JALZIO010000199.1 GCA_030860245.1 Actinomycetota bacterium
GGCAACGACTCCATACAAGGTGACGCAGGCAATGACGAACTGTGGGGATGCGACGGTGACGACTCCTTGGACGGAGGAGCCGACAGGGATCTGGCAAGTTTCGCGTTCGCGCCCACGGCCGTGACCGCCAACCTTGATATCGGGACCGCCACCGGCGATGGCAATGACTCCTTGGTTGCTGTCGAGGATCTCTTGGGCTCCGATTTTGACGACGAGCTCATCGGGGACGAAACGGATAATCGACTCGATGGTGGAGCCGTGAATCAAGAAGGATCCTCGGATGAATGGGTCGGTGGACACGGTCGTGACACCCTTGTTGGAGGAAGTGGGGATGATGTCCTCATCGGCGGGGTCGAGAACGATTCGCTGAATGGAGGCTCGGGAACGGATCGCGTCGCTTTCCAATGCGATTACTGGTGGATAGATGGCTACAACAACACACTGAAGGTGGATCTCTCGCTGCAAATGGCACAAGGCGACGGGGCGGATCTACTTGCTGGAATAGAGAACGTACAGGTTTTCGATCTCGCCTCATGCGATACGACGATGGTCGGGAGCGATGAAGCCAACCGCTTGTTGGGAGGCAACGGCCCGAACCTGATAAGTGGTGGTGGGGGTGACGACTTCATCCGCGGAGGGGATTCGAGGGACACTCTCGCAGGAGAAGCAGGAAAGGACATGTTAGTGGGGGGTCTGAGGCCCGATGTTCTCCTCGGGGGTGTGGGCAACGACATGCTCTTTGGGGGGCGCGGAAATGACTTCCTCAACGGGCAAAGAGGCAACGATCGTTGCGTCGGCGGCCGGGGCATAGACGCGTTTCGTAGCTGCGAACGCTGACCGTCACCGCTTTTTCGGTTGGGCTGTTTCTACGCGGAGGAACCGTTCGTAACGGAGAACGATGAGCTTGAGATCCTTGGCGATCTCCCTCCGGTCATCTGGGACCAGCAGGGGGCTGAGCGTCCGAATCACCATGTATGTGAACGCTAGGAGCATTGCCCTCCTCCGTTCGCTCGGCTAACGAGGAGCGCTGGCGAAGATACGAAGCTGATCCCGTCCTTTAGTTGTGATGGTCTTCCTTCCTTCCTTTCTTTCGTCTTGCCCTCGTGGCCACCTGAGGAAAGGCTTATCAGGTGGGTATGGAGCAGAAGTCTCGCAACAGTCCAAGCGAGCTGCCGGATTTTCTACTCGGCAAGACAAGGTTCGAATGCAAACGCGGGCCACACTGCAGCGTGCCCGGGTCTGGTCGAACTCCAAGAACAGCTGGCCCTTAGAACGTCCGGGGTTGCAGGATCGCCCGGATCGGCCGGCCAGCGGAGTAGTGCGACGTTGTCGGGTTGGGCCGAGGAATGAACACAGACGTCCATGACCAAGCCCAGGCTGGTAGCTGCTGGGGTGAGTATCAGACTTACCTCGGCGATGCCTTGGAAAGCTGCGTCGACTACGTCGGGCGCCTCCAAGGTTCAATCAGGGGCGAGATCGCGCCTGATCGTCACTACTTCGTCGAGAAAGCTAGCGCCCTCAGGGAATGGGCCACCATCCTCATCGTCCGCTGCGAGGAGTCTGAGCGCTGGATCGAAGGTGGCACTCCTTAGATGGACACGGACCCTTGTGCGCGATCTGTAACGAGCGATAGCTCGCGGGGGATTCGGTTAGACGTCCGGGCGCTGCACACTCAAGCCAAGAACAGGTTCGCACGGGTCGGCATCGCAAAGTGTCACCTAGATCGGGCGGTCCTTGAATGCCTCATCGCCGCCACGAGCAGGTCGATTGAGAATCCCTTGGGATACTGCCTCGCCGTGGGGCGACACTTCAGGATGAGGCCTGCTGGCGCGACGGGCGAGCGCAACGAAGAGATCGCCTGTGGATCGAGAACGCCTGCCGGCATGGGGCCCTCGACGTGGAGGCTTGTCCCAGCTGTACCGACGACCGTCAGCGCGCGCTTGAGCTTTTTCCCTCTCTTCGCCGATTCGTGAGTGACTCGGCCGGCCCATTGGGAGGTGGACATGATCGTGAGGCTTGAACGTCCTCGCATTGCCGACCGCAGCTGGATGGAAGAGTTCGATGATCTCTCGGAGCAGGGCTTCGTGTGGCGATGCGACCGAAGCGACTGGGAAACCGCTCGTTCGAGTGTGTGCACTCGGTGTGGGGAAGACATGGACTTTCGAGGCTTCGAGCGCGGCGACGTTGCCTACCGAGCGTACGCGCTCTGCGTCATGTGCGGCTGGTGGCTGGAGTTCTGATGCGTCTGTCCACTCATCATCCGAAACCCGCAAACCGAGCCATCGCACGGAGGTTAAACGAATGAGACCTCCAGTAAGAGGTGTCGACTATGTAGGGCGGTTGCAGCGGGCTGAAGCGCGGGAGAAACTGTTGTCCGCGCGGGAGCTCGCTGCCTTTTTGGAAGTGCCTCTCTCGACTATCTATTTCTGGAGATACCGTGGCGAGGGTCCTCGGGCGATGCGAGTGGGACGTTGTCTTCGGTTCAGTATGGCCGACGTGCGTGCATGGCTCGAGCGAAGGGCTGATTGATGGCATACATCGAAAGGCGACGCCGCAAGTCAGGGTGGGTGGTTCGTTATCGCGATCCTGCAGGTCGAGTGCACGGAAAGGCCTTTCGACGAAAGATCGACGCGGAACATTTCGCTGTATCAATCGAAACGGAGAAAATCCACGGAACCTGGACGGACCCAGGTCGTGGGAAAGTGAGGATTGAGGACTGGGCAGCAACCTGGCTGGGTACCAAGGTCGACCTACGCAAATCGAGTAGGCACCGCCTCGAGGGCGTGGTCCGGACGCACATTCTCCCTGAATTCGGGGATTACCCACTGAACCGGGTCGGGAACTCAGATGTCCGACTGTGGGTAGCTAAGTTGATCTCAGCAGGACACGGCGCATCGACGGTGCGGAAGTCGTTCAATGCCCTCTCGCAGATGATGCGAAGTGCGGTGTCAGACCGACGGATCGCCTTCAATCCTTGTGACAATGTTCCCCTTCCCGTCGAGGATCATGGAGAGCAGCGGTTTCTCACTGCAAGTGAGACTCGGCGGTTGGCCGACGAGATTGAACCTCGGTTTCGTGTGTTGGTGTTACTAGCTGCTTACGGTGGCCTCCGATTCGGAGAGCTGGCCGCGCTTCGGCGCTCAAGAGTGGACTTGCTT
>JALZIO010000288.1 GCA_030860245.1 Actinomycetota bacterium
ACGGTGGTTCTTGCGGTCTGTGACATCCATCGAGTGCCCGAAACCGCCCAGGCCATCGCCGATCTGGTCGAGGTCTCCGAGGTCTACTCGGTCTCCGGCGATTACGACCTTGTGATCATGGTCCGGGTCCGTCAGCAGGAGGACCTGGCGCGGGTCGTGACCGAAAGCATCGGAAAGACCCCCGGCATCGAGAGGACCCAGACCCTCGTCGCCTTCAAGGTGTACTCACGTCACGACATCGAATCGATGTTCTCCCTGGGTTTCGAGGACGAGACGGCCTGACCGCCGCTGAAGGGTGGCATCAGGGTCACCTCCGACCCATCCTGCAGGACTGCGTCCACGCCGGCCCGGGTCCCATCCACGAGCAACGAGAAGATGAGCCGCCGCGGCGCGCCGAGGCGGTCGACGACATCGCCTACGGTGGCCGCCTCGACAAGATCGAGCTCGGCGCGATTACCGGCCGTGCCCTCCGGGAGGTAATCGCGCACCGCACCGAAGCACGTGACGCTTACCTTCACGCTTACTTCTCGACCGGCACTCCGACCAGGCTCCCGTACTCGGTCCAGGAGCCGTCGTAGTTCCTGACCTTCTCAAAACCGAGAAGCTCGCGGAGGACGAACCAGGAGTGCGACGAGCGCTCCCCTATTCGGCAGTACGCAACGACATCCTTGTCCGGCGTGACGCCCTGGTCGGCGTAGAGCTTCTCGAGCTCCTCGGCCGGCTTGAAGGTTCCGTCTTCCTTAACGGTTTTGGACCAGGTGATGTTCGCAGCGCCCGGAATGTGACCGGGTACCTGCGCCTGCTCCTGCGGCAGATGCGGCGGCGCCAGAAGCTCGCCCCGGAACTCCTCGGGAGAGCGTACGTCCACCCACGCCCCGCTGCCCGTTTCGACTCGTTGGAGCACCTCATCGCGAAAGACCCTGAACTCGGGCTTGGCCGACCCGATGTTGAACGTCGCATTTGCACGGTCCGGCAGCTCCTCGGTTAGCTCACGGCTCTCGAGCTCCCACTTCTTGCGCCCGCCGTCCAGCAGCTTGACGTTGTCGACGCCCCGGTACTTCAACAGCCAGTAGGCGTAGGTCGCAAACCAGTTGTTGTTGCCGCTGTACAGCACGATCGTGTGATCGTCCGATATCCCTTTCGAGCCCAGCAGCCGGGCAAGATCCTCGGACGAGATGAAATCCCGCCGGCTGGCGTCGTGTAACTCGGTCTGCCAGTTGATCGCCAGGGCGCCGGGGATGTGGCCCTTGTCATAGGCGCTGGTGTCTTCGTCCACCTCGACGACCGCGACCGCTCCGTCGTGGAGACGTGACGCCAGCCACTCGAGATCGACCAGTACCTCAGAGTTCGCGTAATCAGTCATCTGTTCCTCCTCTTGCCTTCTTGGCATCTCCAACCAACTCTCTTATCCGCCCGAGCTGGTCACCGGCATCGGTGATCATCCGCTCGAGAATTCGTAGCTCGACCTCCAGCTCGTCCGCTGCCGCAGGCTTGCCGGCGCCCGAGGCGTCGATGCCGGCCTCGGCGAGCGCCCCGGCCTCGCCCTCCCAGGTGAAGTACACCTTCGCCGGACGGCCCTTGGCGCGCCGCTGAGTGTCTGCCGATAGGAATCCCGCCTCGACCATCAGGTCGAGATGTGAGCGGGCCACGTTCGGGTGAATAGAAAAGGCGTCCCCGATCTCCTTGACCGTTTTGGGACCGGTGGTCAAAAGAAGGGACAGGATGGCGGCGCGCGTGGGCAGCGACAGCACCTTAGCGGTGCGGGTTGCGGTGTCGTCCCCCAGAGGTGTCATGGCCCCTCACTAACAGATCAAAGCACCCTTAGCAAGTTGCTAACAGTGTTAAAGGGCCAAGCCTAGCCCTTGCCCCCTTCTTGCAACGCCTCGAGCAGCGTGTTCCATCCCAGCAACGCACACTTGATCCGCACGGGATACTTCACCACCCCCTTGAGCGAGACGAGGTCGCCCAGGCTCTCGACGTCCCCCTCTTCCTCACCGGCCATCATGCGTTTGATCGACTCGGCAAGGGCGGCCGAATCCTTGACGGTCAGGCCCCCCACTTTCTCGGTCATCATCGAGGCGCTTGCCTGGGAGATCGAGCAGCCCTTTCCCTCGAATGCGATCCCCTCGACCGTGTCCCCATCGAAGCGCACGAACAGCTCGATCTCGTCCCCGCACAGCGGGTTATTGCGCTCGAGCGCCACGTCGTGGGGGTCCAGACGCCCCTTGTTCCGGGGCGATCTGTAATGGTCGAGGATCACTTCCTTGTACAGCTCCTCGAGGCTCATGTGAACCACTCCTTGCACTTTTCGAGCGCATCCGTGAGGGCATCGACGTCCTCGGGGGTGTTGTAGATGTAAAAGGACGCTCGGGCGGTGGCGGGAACACCAAGGCGGCGCATCAACGGCTGGGCGCAGTGATGCCCCGCCCTGATACAGACGCCCTCCTGATCGACGATCGTCGCCATATCGTGCGGATGAACCCCCCCGATAGTGAACGAGATGACCGCACCGCGTTCGGCCGGATCCTTGGGACCATAGACGTGAGCCCCGGCAGCCTCCAGAGCGCTCATCGCGTAGCGCGCCATGCCGATCTCGTGCTCCCGCACCAGGTCCATACCGAGCGCCTCGAGGTACTCGACGGCAGCGCCCATACCGACCGCCTGAGCAATGTTCGGCGTACCGGCCTCGAACTTATAGGGGATGTCGTTCCAGGTGGAGTGATCCGGATAGACCTCGCGGATCATCTCGCCTCCGCCGTGGAACGGCGGCATGGCCTCGAGCAGGTCCTCGCGACCGTACAGAACACCGGCTCCGGTGGGCCCACACATCTTGTGCGCCGAGTAGGCGAGGAAGTCCGCGTCGAGCTCGTTCACATCGATGGCGAGATGCGGCGCCGCCTGGGCGGCATCGACCATCACACGCGCTCCAACGCTGTGCGCGGCGTCCGCCACGGTCCTGACCGGGTTGATGGTGCCGAGCACGTTTGACATAAGCCCCATACCAACCAGCTTGGTTCTGTCGGTGACGTAATCCTCGAGCAGATCCACCCGCAGCTTCCCGTCGTCGTCTATCGGCAGGAAGCGAAGGACCGCCCCGGACTCTTGGGCGAGGAGCTGCCACGGCACGAGGTTCGAGTGGTGCTCCATCTCGGTCAGCAAGATCTCGTCACCCGCATGGATATTGGCGCGCCCCCAGGTGAACCTCACGAGGTTGATCGCCTCAGTGGTTCCACGCGTGAAAACGATCGAGCGGTGGCTTCGAGCGCGCACGAAGCGCGCACAGGATTCGCGCGCCGCCTCATATGCGGTCGTTGCGCGCTCCGCCAGCTCATAGATGCCGCGGTGAACGTTCGCGTTCTCGGACTCGTAGAAGCGAACCATGCGGTCGATGACCTGATGCGGCTTCTGGCTCGTGGATGCCGAGTCGAGATAGACGAGTCGTTTGCCGCGCGCAAGCGTGTCGAAGACGGGAAAGTCCTTGCGCAGGGTCTCGGCGTGGAACGGAAGGGACACGGCTAGGCCCTGGCCTTCTCAAGCTTTTGCACCTCGGCAATGGCTTCCTGGCTGAGGCCGAACTCCTTGGCGAGCCCCGCGTAACCCTCCGCCTCGAGGCGCTCGGCAAGCTCGAAGCCGCCCGACTTCACTACCTGACCGTGCATGAGAACATGCACCACGTCGGGTCGGATGTAGTTCAACAGGCGCTGGTAGTGCGTAATCAGCATTATCCCAACGTCGGGTGTGGCCAGCTTGTTTACGCCCGCAGACACATGCTTCAGAGCATCGATGTCGAGGCCGGAGTCGGTCTCGTCCATGATCGCGAGCTCTGGGGTGAGGACGGCCATCTGC
>JALZIO010000312.1 GCA_030860245.1 Actinomycetota bacterium
GGAAGCGAGCGATCGATCGCCTCGCGAATCACCGAAGCGACCGAGACGCCCCGCTTGCCCGCTCTCTCGGCCAGCAGGGCATAGCGCTCTTCATCGATGAGGATCTGCAGCCGACGGGACAACATACACATACATTAGCCTGCACATTGTGATCACTCTTGCTGCGCTTTCGTTGCACTTGCGAACCCGGTTACCGGGCTCCAGAGTGCAATAAAAACCGAATGCCTTTTACTGAACAAAGTCCAGCCAGTCGTAGTACTTCTCGTCCTGGCCTTTGACGATGGCGAAGAACTTCTGCTGGATCGTGGTGGTCACCGGCCCGGGTTCCCCGATTATGCGCTGGTCGATCTCGCGCACCGGCGTCACCTCGGCGGCCGTCCCCGAACAGAACATCTCCTCGGCGAGATAGAGGTCGGCCCGGGTCAGAAGCGTCTCCGCGAAGGGGACGCCGAGATCCGCGGCAATCGTCTTGATCGTTTCACGCGTGATCCCGGCAAGCGGTCCCGAGCACAGCGGGGGCGTGAGAATCACGCCGTCCTTGACCACGAACAGGTTCTCGCCGGTGGCCTCGGCCACGTAACCCTCGGGATTGAGCATCACTGCCTCGTCATAGCCGGCGTGCAAGGCCTCGACCTTTGCCATCGCCGAGTTGACATAGGCGCCAGTCACCTTCGCCTGCGGGGGGATGATGTTGTGGTCGTGCCGCCGCCACGACGACACGGTCATGCGAACCCCGTGCTCGAGCGCGTCATCCCCCAGATACGCGCCCCAGGGCCACACCGCTATCGAGACGTCGACCGGGTTGTTGGAAGGGTTGACTCCCATCTCGCCGTAGCCCCGCATCGCTATGGGCCGGACATAGCACGAACGAAGCCCGTTGGAGCGAATGAGCTCGTGCGTTGCGCCCACGAGATCATCAACCGAAAAGGGAATGTCCATCAAGAAGATCCTCGCTGAACGCACCATGCGATCGAGGTGATCGCGCAGCCGAAAAACCGCAGGGCCCCGTTCGGTTTCGTAGCATCTGATGCCCTCGAACACACCCGTGCCGTAGTGGAGCGCATGGGACAGCACATGAACCGTCGCGTCCTTCCAGGGCACGAGCTTGCCGTTCATCCACACGACTTCAACCGGCTGGAGGGGCACCTTACGTCTCCTTCTCTACTCGTCCAAGACGATCAAGCGGGCGTCTCGTAGCTCTGCCCTGGTGATGATGCTGGTCAAGACCTCGGAGGGTATGGGGGAGTCGACCGCCATGCCCATGATTGCCTCTCCTCCTTCGGCGTGACGTCCTACCTGCATGTTAGCTACGTTAACCCCGGCCTCGCCGAGCAGCGAGCCGACGATGCCGATAACGCCCGGACGGTCTTCATAGCGGAAGAAGGCCATGTAGGGCGAAAACGCCATGTCGAGGTCGTGACCGTAGATGCGGACCAGGCGTTCGGTATCCCGCTTGCCCACGAGCACTCCTGCGACCGAAACCATGTCGGTGGGCGACCCGGCCTTCACCTGGATGAAGTTGACGTAGTCAAGGCTCTGCCGGGATTTGGATTCCTCGACCGAGATCCCCCGTTCGGAGGCCAGGAGCGGAGCATTGACGAACGTCACCGGCTCATGCACCACCGAAGAGAACACCCCCTTGAGGCCGGCCAGCGTCAGGGCGCGCGTGTCGTGCTCGGCGATCTGTCCGAAATACTCGAACCGCAACGCTTCGATGCCGGGCCCCGCCAGCGAGGTGACCACGCGCCCCAGCCGGTCGATCAATCGAAGGTAGGGGCGCACGACGTCGGGGATGTCGGGACCGACATCGAGGTTGACCGCAAACGGAACGAACTCGCCACGGAGCGCCAGGCCCACCTGTTCCGCAATCGCGATACCCGCCTTGTCCTGTGCTTCTGCGGTCGAGGCGCCCAGGTGCGGGGTGACTACAACCTGGGTCAGCCCGAACAAGGGATGGTCGGTGACGGGCTCGTCCACGAACACATCAACCGCCGCCCCCGCCACCCGTCCGTCCTTCAAAGCCCTCACGAGCGCTTCCTCGTCGACCAAACCTCCGCGGGCGGTGTTGATTATGCGCAACCCCGGACGCGCTGCTGCAAGCTCGGGCTCAGAGATCAGTCCCATGGTCTCTGAGGTTCGAGGGAGGTGGATCGTCAAGAAGTCCGAGCGGGCGCATACCTCCGCCGCCCCTGCGACCAGTTCGACGCCCATCTGGGCCGCGCGTCCCGGCGCCACATAGGGGTCATAGGCGATCAGGCGCATCCCGAAAGCGCTCGCACGTTGCGCCACCAGCGTTCCCACGCGTCCGAGCCCGATGATTCCCAGGGTCTTGCCGTGAAGCTCGACACCCTGCCACCGCTCACGCTCCCACGAACCCGCCATGAGCGTCGCATGCGCCTGGGAGATGTTGCGCGCCAACGCCAGCATCAACCCCATGGTGTGTTCGGCCGCGGACAGCACATTGGACTGCGGGGCATTCACCACGAGGATGCCGTGGCGCGTTGCGGCGGCAACGTCTACGTTGTCGAGTCCGATCCCGGCGCGCCCCACCACTCTCAGGCCCTCAGCGCGTTCCAGCAGAGCTGCATCGACCTGGGTAGCGGATCGAATCACAAGAGCGTCATAGCCCCCGATGACCTCGTGCAGCCCATCGACCGTCATGCCCAGGCGAACATCAACGTCGAGGTTCTGTCTGAGCATCTCGATGCCCGCAGGCGACAGACGCTCTGTGACCAATACCTTCATGGGACCGATGGTACTTCCGGCCGGCAGGGGCTCCCGGGCGGCCTCATTCCCTCAACAGCTCGATCACGTAATCGATCGAACGCGTCAACAGACCGACGTCGCCAGGTTCAACCGCCGGGTACATGCCTATTCGGAGTTGATTGCGCCCGAGCTTGCGGTAGGGCTCGGTGTCCACGATCCCGTTGGCGCGAAGTACGGCGGACACGTCCGCCGCGGCGATGGCTTCGGTGAAGTCGATCGTGCCCACCACGGGGCTGCGCGCCCGGGGATCGGGCACGAACGGACGCGCAGAGGCGCTCTCGGTGGCCCAGCCGTAGAGGATCTCGGCCGACCGGGCGCAGCGCCCCACCGCCCATCCGAGCCCTCCGGATGCGAGCAGCCATTCGATC
>JALZIO010000323.1 GCA_030860245.1 Actinomycetota bacterium
CGGCCGTTCGAGTCCAGAATTATCGCTTTGGTGTTGAGCGCCTGGGACAGCACCTCGGGCAGACCCAGGGACTCGGCGATCTTCAGGGCCTCTTCGATGCGCTCCACGGCCCGCTCCTTCTCCCCCATGAAGAACAGGAACCTGCCCAGCTGTGCGGCGAGCCGGGCGAGATCCTCATCGGGCTCGTCTCGCAACACCTCGATCGACCGTTCGATCCTCTCAACGGCCAGGTCGATGTGGCCCTCGGCCCAGATGATCTCCCCCAAACGGGCCGACACCCGCGCCGACGGGTGCGCACGGCCCTCCGATTCGAAGAGGTGGATCGCGCGTTCGAAGTGATGGCGCGAGCCGTCCAATCCCCCTGCCGCCCATGCCATCTGCCCCGCCCGCTCATGGAGCTCGGCTCGCGTTATGGGGTCGTCCGACATATCGATGGCCTGCTCGAAATAGCGCCGAGCCTCTTCGTTTGCAGCCAGTGATGCGGCGCGCTCGCCGGCGCGGCGAAGCCGGTCGCAAGCCCTCGATTTGATCTGGCCGGCATCGGCAGCATCCGGCGCAGCTCGCCACGCCTCCAGATAATGTGCTGCGGCCACCTCGACGATCTCGTCGTCGTCGGTTCCCCAACTGGCTTCGAGGTGCTCGGCAACGGCAAGGTGGCGAGCCTTGCGTTGCCCCAGGGCAAGCGTTTCGTACGCCACCTGCTTCATCAGGTCCTGCAGGAAGCCATACTGGCCCCGCTCAGGCGCCCATGGGTCCACCTGGAGGGCCAGGACCTCCTTTCTGCTCAGCGATGCGAGAAGTGGGTCGAGGCGATCGTCGTCCAAGCCCGCGAGTGAGGCGAGCGCTCCCTTGGTGAACGTCCTGCCGAGAACCGAGGCATCCTGAATCAACCGTCGTTCTTCCGGCTTGAGACCATCGAGGCGCGCGGCGATGAGCGCATGCAGCGTCTCGGGAACCTCCAGCGTGTCGATAGGCCCGGTCGGATAATAGTTCCCGTTCTCGTGTACCAACAGGCCCCGATCGAGAAGCATTCTGACGGTTTCCACCGCGTAGAGGGGAACCCCCTCGGCTCGCTCGAGTATCTGATCGCGAAGCTCGGCCGGCAGCCCCGGGACGCAACCGGTCAAGAGCTCTTTCATGGCCCCGGACGGCAGAGGCTCGAGGTTGAGCGACGTCGAGTTTCTCCCTGCGGCGCCCCAGCCGCTGCGCCGATCCAAGAGCTCCGGGCGGGCCAGCGTCAGGACGAAGAGAGGATGGTTCCTCGACCACTCCATCAGGTACTCGACGAAGTCCACCATCGAGGCATCGGCCCAGTGCATGTCATCGAACACCATGACGGTTGGGCCGCGCTCCGCCACACGTTCAAAGAGCAGCCGCCAGGCCGCGAAAAGGTCCTCCGAGTCGTGGGCGTCTCGCTCCTCCAGCCCGAGAAGGTGTGCCAGGCGAGGCTTCGCCCAACGTCGTTCCTCTGGTTCGGGCACATGCTCACGTAGCGTCTCGTCCAATTTGGCGAGAGCCGCGCCCTGTTCTTCACCCTCGGCGATGCCGGCGCGCATGCGAACCATCTCTGCGAGCGCCCAATAGGTCACGCCCTCTCCGTAGGGGAGGCAACGGCCGCGATGCCACATGATGTCCTCTGCGAGTCCGTCGATGTACTTGTAGAACTCCCAAGAAAGCCTCGACTTGCCGGTTCCACCGACTCCGATCACGGTGACGAGGTGCGCACGTCGTTCGTCGGCCGAGGAGTGGAACAGCTCCTTGACCAGCCGGAGCTCGCGGTCCCGCCCCACGAACGGAGGTTCCAGACTGCTGGATTTCAGGGCCCCGCCCCGCCCCGCCAGCACCCGGACGGCTCGCCACAAGGTCACAGGGCCGGCCTTCCCCTTCAACTCGTGAGATCCGGCGTCCTCATATGCAATCGCTGCGTCGCTGGCCCGCTTGGTCGCGGCTCCCACAAGGACGGTGCCCGGAATCGCGGCCGCCTGGATCCGCGAGGCGGTGTTGACGAGATCCCCGGCCACCATGCCCTGACCCTCGGCCCCGAGGTTGACGGCGGCCTCCCCCGTGAGCACCCCGGCGCGCGCCTTGAGTGCGGGAGCACCGACCTCAACGCCGAGAGCGCCCACCGAGCTCGCGAGATCGAGAGCGGCGCGCACGGCCCTCTCGGCATCGTCTTCCTGCGCCACAGGGGTGCCCCACACCGCCATAACCGCATCTCCGATGAACTTCTCGACAGTTCCCCCGTACAACGAGATCAGGCGCCGGCAGGTGTCGAAGTAGCGAGTCAGAAGCTCCCGCACCTCCTCGACGTCCCGGGATTCCGAGAGCGCCGTGAATCCCACCAGATCGGCGAACAGGACCGAGACAACGCGTCGCTCGGCGGCGATAGGAACCAGCGGAGCGATGCCCGACTCAACCAGGTCGGCGCCGGCCGTCGGACCGGGTGAAGCCGTGAGGCGTGAGCCGCATTCCCCGCAGAACTTCGTGGCGGGCGGGTTCTGGCTCCCGCAGGCGGAGCACACCTGGGCGAGCGCGTTTGCGCATTCTCCACAGAACTTCCGCCCTGGGTCATTGCCGAAGCCGCACCTGGAGCAAATCATCGGGGGCACCATGCAGGGCATTATCGCCTCTTGGCGAGATCGACGACGACCCCATCCAGCACGGTCGTATAGGGAAGGTGGGGGGCCCAAGGCACCCTGAGGGACGCTTCGTGGCGGGCAGGGCTGGCCATGTCGCGAACAGGTCAGGAGCTACGAACGGAAACGTCGAGCCGACCCAGCTCTCAGGAGGACAGCTACATTGCTCGCGTTTCGGCCAGCAATGGACGGGCACCAAGTTGCTGGAGGATAGCTCGGGCGGCGGAGAGTGGCGCCGAAGCCGCACTCGGCCGATTCAAGGCTATGAGGCAGCGGGCCTCGCCGAACAGAGCCTGACCCTGTTCCAGTTCATGGCCGTACTCCGCCCAACCGAGCCCACACTGCCGGTAAGCATCCACGGCATCTTCGAGGGCACCGTCCGCTTCAACGAGGACCGCCTCGGCCGTAAGGGCAGCCAGTTGACTTCGTCTAATCGACAGTGTGGGCCTTCTGAGGAGCAACTCTCGGGCTAAGTCATGCTCGTCCAGGCGGCATAGGACTCTAACGATGTCGGGCAGAAACCTGGTTCGCCAGTTCGATCTATCTTGCGTGATCGCGGCGAACCTGCGTACAGCAGCCATCGCATCCGAGCGATTACCGAGAGCCTCGTGCACGAGTACGGTTACCGCCAACGCCGGGATCAGGATCTGCAACTCTTCGAAGTCCATTCGCAACGAGCGCTCGACCCCTTCGAGAGCATCCGAGTGGCGGCCTCTATAATGCCAAACCAGCGCCTGATAGGGAAGAATGAGGGCCCTCAATGCGTCCTTTTCGTTCCACTTCAATATGCCCTGTGCCTCTTCGAGGAGGCTGTCCCAGAGACCCAAATCAAATAGCAACCACAACGTTTCGCCGCGACCCCAATGTGCAACATCGGTTATCGATCGCTGTTCGGCGAAGTCAACTCCGCCCCGGTACAACTCCAAGGCCTGCCGCGGTCCTTCAGTCAACCAAACCCACTGGCCAAGCGTGAGTTGGGCGCTTGCTATTGCAACAGGGTCACCCAACTTTTTCCCGACTTGCAGCGCTTCTTTGAGATCGTCTAAGCCCTTCGGGTCATCCAGCTCACAGAGAGCATCTCCTCTGCCCATCAGCGCCCGCCGCAAATTCTCGAGATCGTCCAGCTCGCGAGCAACCGACAGAGCTCTCTCGTACCAGTCAAGTGCCTCATCGAACTCACCCAGCAAAGAGTGTTGCAAGGCCATCATGCTGTAGACGTATGCAAGCGAGCTGCTGGGTGCCTGGGCTTCCAACAAGTCGATCGCCTCGATGGCGAGGGCTTTGGTCTTTTCCAATTGACTGAGCTCGCAGGCGAAGTGACTGAGCAGCGCCAAAGCTTCACCCTCTCCATCACGGTCGCTGCTCGCCCTGAAGTTGGCCAGAGCATCGAGAAGCTGCCGCTCTGCTTCTTCCCATAAAGCAAGGTCCCAACTCGCCCTAGCGGCTCCGAGCAGGGTTCTTCCCCTCTCGGCACTGCCCGGATCCATGCGTTGCAACACCTCGTCGTAGAGCTCTTTGGCCTTGCGAGCGTCAAGGTAACGGGCCTGCTCCGCGGCCAGGATAAGAAAGCGTTGAATGGGAGCGTGCAGCTCCAGGACCTCTCGCATTGCTCCTGATGCCTTTGCCAGGCGCACTGCTTCGCGGTAATGGTGGGAGATGACCTCGGCAACATCGGTGATCCTGTCCCCGGCCAGACGCTCCAGCCATTGGGCCATTGCCTTGTGCTTCCTCACGCGAGCGGCCCTGGGTATCTGGCCATAGCACACCTGTTGGACAATGGCATGCCAAAAAGTGAATTCCTGCTGCCCTTCAATCGAAGAGGTTCGAGAGGGCTGCACAAATTCCTTGCGGGCGAGCGCGTGAAGCTCATGGTCGATGGTCTGCTCGTCCATGTCACCAACGGCGGCGACCGCCGCAGACCAGAACGTCTTCCCAACCACCGCAGCATCGTGAAGCAGGGCCTTTGGTTCACTCGCAAGAGTGTCCAAGCGAGCAGCTATCAATGCTTGGACCGTATCCGGCATGGGGATTTCGACATCGTGATCGAGCGCCAGGGTCGTGCCTTGCTCTTTGAGGATCCCCCGGTCCCTGAGCATGCGGATGAATTCCTCGGCATACAACGGGTTGCCGCCGGCCTGCTCGATCAGGGTCGAGTGAATCTCTCCCGGAAGCACCGCCTCCGCCAACAAACCGGAGACAAGCTCAGCGGTCTCGAGGTCGCTCAGTGGTGAAAGGGAGATGGTTGTCCAATTGCGGGTTCCTCCACCCCAGCCCGGGTGCTTTTCGAACAGCTCGGGCCGGGTCGTGCACACAATGAGAACGGGAACGCCGGTCGACCACTCCACGAGGTGCTCGATGAAGTCCAGGAGGGAGGGATCGGCCCAATGAAGGTCTTCGAACACGACGACCAGTGCTGCACTTCTGCAGGCGACAGCCTCCAGAAAGCGCCTCCATGCGGCGAACGACTCCTCTTTTTCGGCGCTGGTCGATCCGTCAACCAACGCCCCAACCAAGGGAGCAAGGCGGACCTTGAACCACTCGTGTTCCGAAGGGTCTTCGACCACAGCCCCGATGGCGATCTGTAGCTTGTCGGCGGCCTCCCCGGGATCGTCCGATTCCAGAATGCCGGCCTGAGCCTTGAAGACCTCGCCCAGCGCCCAGAAGGTGATGCCCTCACCGTAGGGAAGCGACCGCCCTTGCCTCCACGACACGATTCCGGGTTGCTCATCGACGTACGAGGAGAGCTCTCCCAGCAACCGGCTCTTTCCAATCCCCGGCTCGCCCACAACCGTCACAAGCCCCAAGGAAGACTCTCTCAGAACCCGTTGGTACGCGGTCTTGAGAATTGTGAGATCGAGATCCCGGCCGATGAAAGGGGTCGTATAGCGCAGAACCCCGGTGCGGCTTCGAGCCGCGATCACCTTCCAGATCGGAATGGGCTCCGGCTTCCCCTTGACGGTCGCAGGGTCGAGTGGTTCGTAGTCGATGAAATCCCTGGTGCAGTGATAGGTGGTCTCTCCCACCACGATGCCGTTGACAGGAGCAACGCCCTGAAGGCGTGAGGCAGTGTTGATCACATCCCCGAGAAGCCCTCGTCCCATCTCCTCGGTGGGAGAGACGAACACCTCCCCGGTGGCCACCGCCCCTCTTATGGCCAGCTTGTACGCGTTGTTGGCTTCATTCATCTCGTGGATGGCTTCGGTGATCCTGAGCGCCGCTCTCACCGCGCGCTCGGCGTCATCCTCATGGGCGACAGGCACTCCGAAAACGGCCATGACCGCGTCGCCGACAAACTTTGCGACCGTCCCACCAAAGCGCTCGCTTTCTTGTTTCAGACGCTCGTGGTAGGGCTTCAGAGCGGCTCTGACGTCTTCGGGGTCGGCCTGGTGAGAGCGAGCGGTGAAGCCGACGAGGTCGACGAACAGAATCGAGACGACCTTGCGCTCCTCCACCGGGGCGGTGGAAGAGGCCTTGAGGGGCCTGCCGCACTCCAGGCAGAACTTGGCCTTGTCGAGATTCTCCTCCCCACAGGTGGGACAGGTCGCCATGGTGGAAGTCTAGGTCGTCGGGATCCACCGTAGACCGGCCGGGCGGCCTGTCGTTAGAATCATCGAATGGCTATAACGGGCGCTCATGCGATTCTTTACACACAGAAACCCGAAGCGTTGCGGGACATCTTCCGGGATGTGTTCGACTTCGAACACGTCGATGCCGGGGACGGCTGGCTCATCTTCGCCCTTCCGCCTGCAGAGCTGGGAATCCACCCGGCAGAAGGTCCAACATTCGAAAGCGGCGTTCGGCATCAACTGACCCTCATGTGCGACGACATCACCGCGACCGTCGAGGAACTGCGGACCAAGGGAGTCGACGTGCGCGGCGAACCCCTCGACGAGGGCTGGGGAGTCACCACGACGCTCGTCCTGCCGGGCGGGGTGGACGTGATGCTTTACGAGCCGCGGCACCCGACCGCAATCTAGTTTTCTCCCGAAAATGTGCGGTCACCTGACCCTGCGCGGCATGACGCTCGCGCGTGCCCGAGATGCCGCGTGGCCGATCGTTGAAACGGAGTAGGGCAGCCGAACGATTGGTGGGCCGGGCCAGACAACTATGACTTCATGATTAGTCGCCCACTTCTTTAGTTGAGCTCCCCCGGCTTCAGTCGAGCGTCGTACTGCCCTCCTCGTGCACCGTCCAGCCTGGGTTGTGGGCCACCTCCCAGGGGTGGCCGTCGGGGTCGATGAAGATCCCCGAGTAGCCGCCCCAGAACGTCTCGGCGCCGGAGCGAGCGATGGTCGCTCCCGCCTCGCGAGCCTCGGTGAGCACGTCATCTACCTCCGCGGGCGATCGGACGTTATACGCCAGAGTTACTCCTCCCCAACCGTGCGAGTCTTCGACGCCGGTGTCGCGCTCGAGTTTGGTTCGGTCCCACAGCGCGACGATCACACCGGCTGCCTGAAAGAAGACGATGTGGTCGTTCTCGTCGTCGACTCCACCATCGACGTGCCAGCCAAGTGCCTCGTAGAACGCCTGCGCACGCGAGACGTCGTTGACCCCGAGGGTAATCAGGCTCAATCGTTGCTCCATCGGTTTCTCCTTGTTGGTACTCACTCGATTCTTCTGTGGCACGACTTTATGCGAAGGGAACCCGGCGCAACCTGAAAGTATCGATGTTGCTGGAGAGCAAAGCATGGCCGAAACCGAGCGGAGTGGAACCGGTAGTGAGAAGCGGCACGCTCCAGGATCACAGCGATCTTCTGCCGTAAGCTTGAAGTTCAGCTCCCGTCGCCTCCCTGGGTTTGTGGTTGTCAGAGTCCTCCGCCTCAGACTCCCGCTTACGGTCCAGGTCTCCATACACGGCGGCATAAATGGTCGGCGAATAGTACAGCCGCTCCCTTGGTTTCCCCGTCAGCTCCAGCAACACCTCTTCTTCCACGAGAGTCTCGATAGCCTTCTGCGCTGTCGGAAAAGTGACGCCGAGCTGTCTGACGAGGCCGGGCCAAAAACCCCAGCGGAGGCGGACGGGAATCGAACCCGCACACCGACGGCGTAGCGGGCCAAAGACCCGTTTCGCTCCTGGGTCATCCTGACGGCACCGATCAGAATTCTGGCCCTTCCGAGTGAAGGATTGACACGGGATTAACGGACGTCCTGACCAAGTCCACCCAATCGAGGCCATTCGGACCCGCTCCCAGGTACTCTAAATAGTTTATAGTAGCACCATGTCGAACATCGAGGTCGGCCAGGCTCTAGCCGGACCGATCGAGGATCGGGGCCCGGTGTTGCTCTCAATCACCGAGAACCAGTGGTTTGAGCGGAAGGACTCTCGGGTGTCACCCCTCAGCCTCGCGAACACCGAGGTCGGTCTCGCTAATGCCGATGGAGGAGTCATCATCGTGGGGCTCAGCGGCGGGGTAGTTCAAGGGACAGATGCCGAACCCGAGCATCGCAATGAGTTGATGCAGGCGGCGATCGACTTCACGGAACCCGCAGTGCGGGCCCACAACACTCTGGTCCCATGCCTTAATCAAGTGGGCGAGGTCGATCAGCTGCTTGTGATCGAGATCGAGCCCAGTGAGATCATCCACGCTAACCAGCGAGACGAGGTTTACCTGCGGGTCGGGGATGAGAACCGCAGGCTGAACTTTCGTCAGCGCCAGGAACTCGTCTACGACAAGGGGCAAGCCCTGTTCGAGGCGACCGTCGTCCCAGAGGTCACCCTCTCAGATCTGGATCAGGACCTCTTATCCTCCTATGCCGACGCCCTGCAACACCCAGATCCCGAGCGGCTGCTCTCGGCTCGAAGCTTGACCAACCGAGACGGAAACGTCACCGCCGCGGCGGTTCTTCTCTTTGGTGTGGTCCCACAAGCCCACTCGCCAGAGGCATACGTGCGGCTTCTTCGGTACCAGGGCGTTGAGCGGGGGACAGGACGCCGCCAGCGTCTAACGGACGACCGCAGGTACGAAGGCCCCATCCCGCGCATTCTGTACGAAGCAACGGAAGGAATCAGAGCGTTGCAACCGACGCGGCGAGCGCTCGGTCAGCACGGGCGCTTTGAAGTTACTGGGCTTATCCCAGAGGATGCCTGGCTCGAGGCACTTGTTAACGCTGTCGTCCACCGCTCTTACAGCCTTGCTGGCGATCACATCCGGATCGAGATCTTCGATGACCGGATGGAGATAGAGAGCCCCGGTCGATTCCCTGGCCTTGTCGGTCCAGAAGAACCGCTGCGGGCAACAAGGTTTGCCCGCAACCCTCGTATCGCGCGAGTCTGTAGCGACCTCAACTTCGGTCAGGAACTTGGCGAGGGTATTCGGCGAATGTTCGAAGAGATGCGGCTCGCAGGTCTTTCTGATCCCCTCTACCACCAAACCGCGGGAAGTGTTCGCTTGACGTTGTTGGCCACACCTATCGATAGGGAGCTCGAGGCCCGACTGCCATCTGGCTCTAGAGAGATTCTCGGTTTGCTCCGAGAAGCCGGTCCTTTGAGCACGGGGGACCTTGTGGATGTGACCGGCATGTCGAGACCGTCGGTGCTTCGCCGGATGAACACTCTCCGGGATGCGGGGCTGGTCGAGTGGACTGGGAAAGCAGCCAAGGACCCGCGAGCCCGATGGCAGCTGCGGCGATAATGACACTAAGGACATTAACGTCTTGGTACAGGCCCTCCGACCTGCACAT
>JALZIO010000002.1 GCA_030860245.1 Actinomycetota bacterium
CCGATGCAGGAGACATTCAAGGTGCCGGATGTGTCATGCGGCCACTGCAAGAGCGCGATCGAGGGGGCCCTTCGCCCTCTTGATGGTGTGCAGACCGCAGAGGTCGACGTCGATACCAAGACCGCGAGGGTCGACTTCGACGACAACGTGATCGGCCGCAACGCGCTCGTGACGATCATCGAGGAAGAGGGCTACCCGGTCTCTGCATGAGGGTCCTCGAAGAGCGTCAGTTGCATCCCGTCTGGAGCGCGCAGCCGCCGGTTGCGATCTCCCCACGGAGTGTCGACCAAGTCGTTGACCGCGAACGCGCCGGCGTCGATCAGTCTTTCGCTGGTCGCCTGAACGCCAGCGACCTTGAGCGCGAGGCGGGTGGGCCCGGACACACGTTGTCCCGCCTCGATTGAATCGATCAGCTCAGCCTGCGCTTCGTCTATCAACTCGAGCGTCGCCGGGCCGGCCTCGAGGATCACGCCCCGCCCGTCGGGGTTGTCCCAGGCGAGGCGGACCGCCAGCCCCAGCCCATCTCGATAGAAGCTGATCGCTTCGTCGAGCTCGTTCACGGTGAGCGCAACCCGCAACTCGGCGACGCCCGTCTCGTTCGTCATGACGATGTGCTCCAGTCTGTCGGTCTGTTTCTCGGCAGTGAGAACCACCTCGATTGAGGCTCTGTTCCCAGGAAAGGGCACGTTGCCCGGAGACCAGAATCGAGCTCGGCTCTCGTAGCTCAGGGGATCGGGCATCGGTTTCCTGAACCGTGTGTGGCAGGTTCGAATCCTGCCGAGGGCACACTGAACATGCGCACACTTCGGGTCGCCAGTCGAAGCAGCCCGTAGATCACACACTACTGGGGGCGCAGCCAATGTCACCGATGTCCCCCACCCGCTAGGGAGTCAACCGGGCGGCGACGCCCCAAGGGACGTCTCAGTAACTAAAAGTCGTCGCGGCTTCGTCACCGATCCAGTCCCACATCGGCACAGTGCCTCCGAGCTCCGCGTTGGTTACGAGGTTGCTCTTGTCGAGTTTGCGCGCATCGAAACAGATGGTGCATACGAGGAAGCGACCTCCTGCCTTCTCGTATCGTTCGACTAGATCGGTAAGTGGTGGACAGCCCTCGCACGCGATAGCCTGGGCGAACTCCGGAACCGCGAGTCGGACCGCCTCCTTGGTGAGGAACATCAACGTTGGGCGCCCGCCTTCAGCCGCCCCTACCGCTACGAGAAAGGCAACCGTCACCTTTTCGGAGTCCTCTAGTCCTGTCGTAAGGCTGATCACCGCTTTGTTTCCCATCTTGCACTCCTCCTTCTAGTAGGCCGATGCTTAGGCAAGGTAAGTGGCGTTGGATTGAACAGTGAGCGATCGAATGGAACTTCAGCGCCTGGTTAGATCGAATTCCAAAGACAGCGGGACCTGCTCCCACGGGATGCAAGAGAAAGGTTCCGCGCCGCGCTCGACATCGTCGACGCGACTTGGCGGCACGGTCGAGGCTGGGCGCTGTCGATCGGACTCATCGCCCTGCCCTACTACAGGGAAACGAACCCGGAATTCGCGGCGATCGCCCACCATCTGATCCATGAAGCCCTCGCCGATTACAAGCTCCAGGCTTGACGCCACGCCTGTTGGATCAAACGATGTGGGCCAGTTGTGTCTCGTCTAACAACGTATCACTGGGCCACCTCCGGAGCACGGCGAACATGCACCACCTCGCTCTTCTCCTCTTAGGCCTGAGGAGATCGTCAAATTCCGCGTGGAACACGACCCACCACGTAAATTGCCAGCTTCCGCTACCGCAGCTCATCGCTTAGCATGACCACATGGTCACGCGCCAAGGGCATCCGCGATTTGCGAGCCCCCTGGTTCTACTAGGGGGTCGACAGCCCGCGGCCTGAGCGCTGTTTCCAAGAGTCGAGGCGGACTAGCCCCCAGGAGATCCAGGGGGCCTTCTTTTTCCGACCGACGACTCCCAAGGAGATAGCCATGGCTTCCGTCACAGTTCTCGATTCCGCCTCATTGCGGCGCGCCCTCGATATCCGCGACCTCACCGATTCGGCCCAGGGACGTCACGCGATGCAGCTGGTCGTGGAGGACATCGAGCGAACCCTGAGTGAACTCTGGAAAGTACCGGTCCTGAGGCATCGTCTTAATCCGGTGGTGCCGGTAGACGACAACTACGATCGACTTCGCTACGCTCCCGACGCGGTGGCCCGCGACATTCGGTACACCCGCTACCTTTCCCCTGACGTGGTGCTGAGAACCCACACCTCGGCGATGATCACACCCCTTCTGCAGCGGCTTTCAGAAGAGCCGCCCGAAGATTTGCTGTTGTCCTGTCCGGGCATCGTGTACAGGCGCGACGCCATCGACCGTACGCACACCGGCGAACCGCACCAGATTGATTTGTGGCGCATCCGCACGGCCCGGCCATCGCTCGGCGCTTCGAATCTCGAGGAGATGATCGGCTTAGTCGTCGAAGCCGCCCTGCCCGGACACAGCTATCGGACTCTTCCGGCCGAGCACCCCTACACGCTGGAGGGCAAGGAGATCGAAATCCAGGACGGTGGTAGATGGCTTGAGATTGGCGAATGCGGTCTCGCTCATCCCGAGGTGCTAGGCAGTTGCGGTTTGCCCCACCGCAGTTCGGGGCTTGCTATGGGACTGGGTTTGGATCGCCTATTGATGGTCCGGAAGGGTCTGGAGGACATCCGACTCCTGCGGGCGACTGACCCGCGCATCGCCTCGCAGATGCTCGACCCCGACCCCTATCGACCGGTGTCCCGCATGCCGGCCGTTCGGCGCGACATATCAATCGCGATCTCGGGTGAGGTCGATGCCGAGCGGCTCGGGGATGCGGTTCGACAAGCGCTGGGTCGCGACGCATCCTCTGTCGAGTCGGTCGAGGTGGTATCGGCGACCCTCGGCCGGAAGCTGCCGATAGCAGCGAGGGAGCGGCTGGGCATAGCTCCCGATCAGTGGAATGTGCTGCTGCAGATCGTGCTCCGGGACCTCGACCGTACGCTCACGGCCGAGCAGGCGAACCACCTACGGGACAGGATCTACGCGGCCCTTCACGAGGGGTCCGTGCACCAGTGGGCGGTCGGGGACCCATCTCCTGAGGAGTAGCAGCAGGGAGCAGCGTGCGACGATGATCTATGCGCTGGACCATCCGCCGGGCAGAGGACAGTGACCTCCGCTTCCTCCAGGAGATGCTCCTCGAAGCTGCTAACTGGCGCTCCGGGAACCGGCCGACCGACAGGAATGACGTGCTAACGGATCCACACGTCGCCCGTTACCCTGGACGAGTGGGGCCGGGCCGGCGACACCGCGCTCCTGGCGCTGGACGAACACGTCAACCTGCCGGAGCGGCGTGGTTCCGCTTCTTCTCAAGAGACGAACCCACATTCGGTTTCATCGACGAGACGATCCCAGAGCTATCGATTGCCGTCCGAGGCGACTGTCGAGGCTGCGGCATCGGAACGAGGTTGCTAAACGCGCTCATCGGCGTCGCAAGAGAAAAGGGCGTTCGGGCACTGAGCCTTAGTGTCGAAGAGGACTACCCCGCGCTTCGCTTGTACGAGCGAAGTGGGTTTCGCTCGGTCGAGAAAAAGGACAACGCTCACACGATGCGGCTCGATTTCGAGTCTGGCCCCCCGAAAGAGCACTTTGGAAGCGATCGATGACCCAGCAGCATCCGTGGGAGAGGAAGGCGGAGAACTGGCTCGGGTGGGCGCGCACGCCGGGTTTCGACGCGTACTGGTACTACCGAGATGCGTTCTTTGACGAGATCGTGGAACGGAAGGGGCACACACTCGAGATCGGCTGCGGGGAGGGTCGGGTAGCACGTGATCTCGCCGGTAGAGGTCACGATGTGGTCGCGATCGATCTGACCGCAACGCTTTTGGAGCACGCCCGCGATGCCGATCCCGATCTACTGTACGCCCGGGCAGACGCGGCCACCCCCTTCCATGATCAATCATTCGACACGGTTGTGGCTTACAACTCGCTCATGTATTTTTATACTAGTATTTGTTTATGCTCGCAGGTCGCAAACCGCTCAGCCCCGAAACTCGGGAACGCGGTCGACGGCTAGCCGACCTGCTGAGGAAGCAACGAGAGAAGCACGGAAAGACTGCTGAGGATCTGGCTGCCGACTCAGGCGTTTCTCTCGAGGCAATCCGGAAGCTTGAGCGTTATGAGACCGCGCACCCAGGTTTCTTCACGGTCGCTGATCTTGCAAAGGCCCTCAAGCTGGATCTCGCGAAGCTCGAACGGGGTCAGAGGAAGACCCGATGAACGATGCCAAAGTCTTCGGTTTCGAGGGGATACTGCTGCCCTCGGTTCGTCTGTACGGCAGGCAAGTTGACGTGGTCTTCAGGCTCCTCAGTGCGGAGATCGATCGCCGAAGCAACGCCGGCATCGAAGCCCTATAGGACAGAGACCTCATGGAAGCCCTGGCCTCGCTGCCTCATGGAAGTGCAGTGCCTTGGGGCTCAATAGATCCCGTTGTTCATCCCATACTCGATCAAGCACCAGAAGTCGTCTTGCGCAAGGACGCGACTCAAGTCGAGCGCCTTTACGTTCCTCCTCTACGGGTAGTCGGAGTTCTCAAGCGAACTCGCTCCTGGATGCAGGGGTTGGAAGCAATCAGTCTTTTCGCTCCACATGCACCTCGGGGCCTGGTCGTCATGGGCGATGGGGGCCTGCGCGAAACGCTCTCGAAAGCCTAGCGAATCGGAGTCGGAATCGCGCACAAGGCTCGAGGAGCGCAGACAAAACTCCGTCATACCGAGCATCCTCTGACCCAGGCGATACCAAGACTCGACCGAATGGTCATGTGCCTCTGAAACCAACCGCTCATCGGCGAATCTTGTCAGCGATTTTCCCTCGCAGACTGAACAAGGGCATCGAAGGAGACCGTTGTCACTGGTCGCCTGTCCTAGCTTGGAACCCTTGACGTACGTCCATAGCG
>JALZIO010000010.1 GCA_030860245.1 Actinomycetota bacterium
ACTGAAGTCCACTAGGTCCAGTCCGTTGAGGATGCCGATCAGCACAGTGACCGTGAAGAGCGCCATCGCGGTCAAGAACAACATCCGGATCTGTCCTTGCAGCTGCCAGCGTTGCGTTCGCGTCTCAGGCTGCATTTAGGGCGTACCTTCCTTTCGACGACTTACGAGGTTCTTCAGGATATTGTTTTGATCACCGCGCCGCTGTCGCCGCGATCAGGGCTCGATAGTGTTCGAGGACTGCTCCGAAACCAACGTCGCGCGCCGCGCTGTAGGCTCGCTCACGCTCCATTCGCTCGCAAGGCCGACTCTGGAGGTAAAGCGATGATCAACTTCGAGTTCACCGTCGTCGTGAACCGACCCGTGGAGGAGGTGTTCGCCTACCTCACCGACCCGGAGAAACTTCCTGAGTGGCAATCGATGGTCTTGGAAGCGCGGCAGGACTCTCCAGGCGCCATGACCTAAGGAACCAAGTTGACGGATGTTCGCAAGTTCCTCGGTCGTCGCTTCGAGACCAGCGTTGAGGTCACCGCCTTCGAGCCAAACAAGAGGGCCGACTTCAGAGCGGTGTCTGGACCGATCCCGTTCGCGATCAGCCACACGCTCGAATCCGTGGATGGCGCAACGAGCATCAAGGTGGTGGCCGAGGGCGAGCCTGGGCGCTTCTTCAAGCTGGCGGAGCCGCTCGTCGGAGCTCAGGCAGAGCGACAGTTCCGTAACGATTACTTGACTCTGAAGGATTTCCTGGAGGCGGGAACGGTCTAACGCCGAGTTCGGGTGACACGGGACCATGCGCAAGTCGCTACGCTCCGGGTGCGGGCTTACTCACTCTTTGGCTTGTTGGGTCGACGCCTACCCTGGTGTCGCATCCTCTGATTGAAGTGCAGGCTCTTGCTGTGATGGGAGCTCCAGTCTCCGGGTGCGGCCATGTCCGCGGAGCTTTCCATCAGCTCGGCATCCTGTAGCAGCTCATCGGCACGGGATGAGTCAGGTGCCGTGGCCCGCAGTTCGTTCGCTGCGTTCCGGAGCATCTGCTGAGCGCCCTTGTAGTCTCCGCCATCGGCTCGTCGCCGAGCCTCCTTCTGGGCTCTGGCCGCTTTGAGGATCGTGACCTCCTCGACTACCTGCTGGTCGGGATCAGCCGACGATGCCTCGTCCGCGTTCACCATGTTGATGTTGACCGGGATCGTGATCTCCTTGGCGGCGACCTCGTCTCCGACGGTTACGTACCGCACCACCACATCTGCGACCTTCGCCACGCCAAGGCGAGCGAGCTGTGGGATGTGGAGCTCGAAGACGATCCGGCGGAGATCCTCACCGTAGGCATCGCCGAGGTTCAGCTGGAGCCCTCCTTGAACAGAGGTAACGGGATATTCGTTCAGGACTCCGAGCAGCTTGACCTCGTCCGAGGGCCGGATCTCGACGCTCACGTTCTGCGCAACGAGCGTGGACAGATCCTCGAACTCTTGGGCGAAGACCCCCGGGGCGTCCTCGGGACTTGCCACGTAATAGGAGTTGCCCTGGCCGGCGTCGGCCATGTCCGTCAGCAGCTCCTCATCGAAGCCCTCGCCGAATCCGATCGTGGTCGTGCCCACTCCACCGGCTGCGGTGGTACGCGCCATGTCGACGAGCGAGCCGTGGTCCGTGATGCCTTGATTGGCGAGCCCGTCGGTGAGGAGGAGCACCTTGCGGAGTTGGTCGGTCTTGCTCCTGCGGAGCTCTTCGATCCCTTTGAGCCATCCTCCCGACAGGTTCGTCGTTCCGCCGGGATGGATGTGATGCAGAGCGTTGACTACCGCGGCCTTGTCCACGGGAGCCATCGAACGCAGCAGTTGAACCTCGTCGTCGTAGGTGATCAGAGCGAGCTGGTCGGTCGGCGCCATCCGTTCCACCAGGAAGCTCGCTGCCTGGCACGCGTAGGCGAGCTTCGGCCCCCCCATGGAGCCGGAGTGGTCGATGACTAGGGCGAGTTGAAGAGAAGGCCGCTCGTTCTTCTTCGGGGCGGCCGGGGCCACGAGCTCGAGCATCGCGTGGACCTGGTGCTCGCTCTCAACGGCGAGCAATTGATGATCGAGTCGGATGTTTGCCTTCATGTTGTTCCTCCCTGGGTCGTGTATGGGTTCTCTGTTCTTCTGCGGCCGAGGGCGCCTATAGCCCGTTCCTTCTCTTCCGCACCCGTTCGGCTGCGTCTCGATTCCCGAACGTCTCGATGAGCCAATCGAAGGCGGTTCCGGTCGCTCGCCATATGACGATCCACACCGCGACCCCCAAGATGATCCCGAGGACGGCGGCCGCGATCAGGAGCTCCACGGCCCGCCTCCTCGGAGCTCACGCAGCACGTCCTCGAGCAGCGACTGGATGCGCTGCTGCGCGAGCAACAGGTCCTCCATCACCCTCAAGAGGTCGCTGACTCCCCCCGATCCCGACACTCTTCACCTCCCCGGTGAGGCCTCCAGTCCTTCTGGGGGCCAGGTTCCTATGTCTTGATCACACTGTAAGGAGGGGGTGTGACAGAAATCCTTGACAGGAGGTGTAAAGGGTCAGGGCGTGGGCGGGGGGCGAAGCGGAAGGCGCACTCGGAGCACCGTTTCGCCAGGTCGCGAGTCGATCGTGATCTCTCCGCCGTGTCGGTCGACGATGATCCGTCGCGAGATGTCGAGGCCCAAGCCCGTGCCCTTTCCTACGTCCTTGGTGGTGTAGAAGGGTTCGAAAGCGCGAGCCTGCACTTCCGTGGGCATTCCGGGACCCGTATCGCCGATCTCCACGACCACGCCGTTCTCGTCGACGCGGGTTGACACCCGAAGCACGCCCGTTCCCCCCATCGCGTCGATGGCGTTGTCGATCAGGTTCGTCCACACCTGGTTCAGCTCCCCGGCGATCGCCTCGATACGGGGTACGTCGTTGCCGTAGTCGCGCACGACGGTTATCCCACCCTGGAGTTTGTGGGCAAGCATCACCAGGGTGCTCTCGATCCCCTCGGTGAGGTCCATCTGTTGCATCGATGCGCGGGCGAGTTGAGAGTAGGACTTGCCCGCGGCGACCAGGTCCGAGATCCGCCGAGTCGACTCCTTCATCTCCGACAGCAGGGGCGCCGTTGAAAGAGAGCTCGCGACCCATTCCAGTCCGGCCCCGAGCGGGGCGTCGCCGAGCAGCGCCGCTACCCGCTCACACCACTCGATGTCGAGCCCGGCGGCGGCAAGTGGCGGCGCGACAAGCCAGCTGCGCTCGACGCCGTGCCCCTCGAGCCAGCTCGCCAGGGCATCTTCCCCGTCGGCAACGGCCAAGGGGTCCATGCTCGCGGACTCCGTTTCGCCCTCCCGACGCAACCTGTCGAGCTC
>JALZIO010000011.1 GCA_030860245.1 Actinomycetota bacterium
ACCCTGAATCCCTCACTCGCGCGGGACGGTCTCATCGATGCCCTCGAAGTGGGACACTCGTGCGGAGGTCACATACAAGAGGGGACCGAGAATGGTCGTTGCCAGTCCGTATCCCGCGGTTGACATACCGGTGATGCCGCTAACCGCTTTCGTGCTCGAGCGGGCGTCGGAGTTCGGTGACAAGCCGGCGCTCATAGATGGGCCGAGTGGACGCACAATCACGTACGAGGAGTTGGCCGGCCGGGTGCGAGCTCTGGGGGCGGGACTGACGGCGCGAGGGTTCCGCAAAGGTGACTGCTTTGCCATCTACATGCCCAACCTGCCCGAGTACGCAGTTGCGTTTCACGGAGTCGTATCCGTCGGAGGCATCGTGACCACGGTCAACCCCCTCTATACCGCGGACGAGCTCGCGTTCCAGCTCAAGGACTCGAAAGCGCGCTTCCTCCTGACCATTCCGCAGTTCCTCGACAACGCAAAAGAAGCTGCAGGCAACTCCGGAGTCGAAGAAACCTTCGTTCTGGGTGAGGCCGAGGGCGCTACCCCGGTGATGGAGCTCCTGTCGGCGGGAACGGATGTCCCGGCAGTGGAATTCGACGTTCACAACGACCTGGCGATCCTTCCGTATTCGAGCGGCACGACCGGCTTTCCGAAGGGCGTCATGCTGACCCACCACAACCTCGTCAGCAACATCGAGCAGTTTCTCGGGGCGCAGGGGATCGACTCGTCGGACTCCTTCATCGGACTGCTGCCGTTCTTTCACATCTACGGGATGACGGTGCTCATGAACGGAGGACTGCGCAGCGGCGCCACGATCGTGACGATTCCACGGTTCGACCTCGAGCAGTTCTTAGAGCTGTCCCAGAAATACAGCACGACGCGGGCCTACCTTGTGCCTCCGGTCATCCTTGCTTTGGCGAAGCATCCGGTGGTCGACAACTACAACCTTTCGAGCATCAAGCTCATCATGTCGGGCGCCGCACCCCTCAGCGGAGACCTTGCCGCCGCGGCCTCCGACCGTCTCGGTTGCTATGTGATGCAGGGATATGGCCTGACCGAGACCAGCCCGGTGACGCACGTCGTTCCCGAGGACCCCGCGCAAAACAAGCCGGGTTCGATCGGCCCTCCGATCCCGAACACCGAATGCATCGTCGTCGATCCGACAAGCGGCGAGGAGGTCGCAACGGACGAGCTCGGCGAGGTCTGGATTCGAGGACCTCAGGTCATGAAGGGCTATCTCAACAACGACGCTGCTACCTCGATGACGATCGACTCCGACGGATGGCTGCACTCCGGCGACATCGGACGAGTCGATTCCGACGGTTACTTCTTCTTGGTCGACCGGCTCAAGGAGTTGATCAAGTACAAGGGCATGCAGGTCGCGCCTGCCGAGTTGGAGGCGCTCCTACTCTCGCACCCACAGATCTCGGATGCCGCCGTAATCGGGGTGGCGGACGAGGAGGCCGGCGAGGTGCCCAAGGCTTTCGTCGTGCTCGCCGAAGAGTTGAGCGAAGACGGCATCAAGTCTTACGTTGCCGATCGGGTAGCTCCTCACAAAAGGATCCGCGTCGTCGAAGTCGTGGATGCAATACCAAAGTCTGCGTCGGGAAAGATCCTCCGGCGCGTCTTGAAGGACAAGGAGGCGACGACTCCGTGAGGGTGTTCGAGTCCGACGTCGTCATCGTCGGCGCCGGAATCATGGGCGCGGCTACCGCGCGCGCCCTATCGAAGTCCGGTCTCACCGTCAACATCTTGGAGCAGTTCGAACCCGGCCACACCAACGGATCGAGTCACGGCACCTCGCGAATCTTTCGCCTCTCTTATCCGGATGCCATGTACGTTTCGATGGCCCAGGAAGCCCTGACGTTGTGGCGTGAGGCCGAGGAGGAGACGGGGGAGAGCCTGCTCGTGACCACCGGAGGCTTCGATACGGGGGAGGGGATCGAAGCCAATGCCGATGCGCTCGAGGAGTGCGGGGCCGAGTTCGAGATGGTAAAGGAGGCCGACGTTGTCGACCGCTGGCCGCAGGTTCGGCTGGGCCCCGACGAGGTTGCCCTGTGGCAACCCGACGCGGGTGTCGCCCTCGCAGACCAGACTCTGGCGGCCTTCCTTCGCGTCGCCAAGCACGGCGGAGTGCGGTTGTACGACAACACGCGCGTCGAGTCGCTCGAGCTTTCGGAGGACGGCGTCCAGGTCCATGCCCGGGGAAAGACCTTCCACGGTGGGGTTGTGATCGTGACGTCCGGGGGTTGGGCCGCTCCGCTTCTGGCGACCGCGGGTGTCACGCTGGACGTGAAGCCAACGCGCGAGACCGTCTCGTACTTCTCGATCAAAGAGTCAGCGCCCACGTTCGTGGAGTGGCGCGGCGTGGGCTCGGCCAGGTCGCAGGATGACGGGCCGTCGATCTACGCCCTCCCCGCCCCCGGCTTCGGTTTGAAGGCGGGGGAGCACATCGCGGGTCCACCCACCGATCCCGATCGTCCGGGCGAGGTGAATCTCGAGTCGGTCGAACGCATCTCCGCGTGGGTCGCCGATCGCTTTCCGGGGGCCGATCCCACGCCCGCACACGCCGAGACCTGCATCTACACCAACACGCCCGACGAGCATTTCGTGCTCGAACGCCACGGTCCGATCGTGGTCGGATCGCCCTGCAGCGGGCACGGCTTCAAGTTCGCGCCGCTGATCGGCAAGCGTCTGGCCCAGCTCGCCACGCGTTGACTCACAGCTCGGGTGTCAGCACCGGCTTGGACCGGCCGGTCTGGATCAGGATCACGGCGGCGATCACGAGCGCGCCTCCGATCAA
>JALZIO010000044.1 GCA_030860245.1 Actinomycetota bacterium
CTCCGGTGGTGTCTGAAACCACCGGAGCGCCGTTTCCGGAGGCGATCAGAGCGCGCACGTCCTCTTGCTCCCACGACTCGTGGCGGAACTCGAAAGCAAAACGGTGGTTCTTCGGCAGCGCCTGCAGCAAGCGAGCGAGCTCGCCGTCGTCCCGTTTTCGGGTGGGCGGGAATTGAAGCAGCATTACACCCAGGCGGGGCCCGAGGAGGGCGGCCGAGCGCAGGAACGCTTCGAGGAAGTCCCGCTGGGGACCCTCGGGTGCGATCTGTTTCACATGCGTAAGGCGGCGATGCACCTTGATCGCGTAGCGAAACTCGTCCGGAGCAGAGCGTGCCCAGCGCTCGTAGGTTTCATCTGACTGGCTGTTGCGAAAGGTGACGTTGATCTCACATGCACTGAGAATGCGTGAGTAGTGCTCGAGCCACCTTGTGGATGGAAGGCGCGCCGGATAGAAACCAGGAGAGGCGTCGGCATCGCCGGCTTTCCATTCCGGATAGGCCCAACCCGATGTGCCTATGTAGAGAGCCATGCAACGAGCGTACCCGTCATGAGATGCGCGATCAGCGTCTCACCATTCGCGCCTTGCGAGGTTTCGCCCCCAAGACCTCGATGGCGGGGCGGAGGGACTGGCCCGGGCCTTCGGCGACCGGGAGGAACGGGTCGCCCACCTTAGCAATGCGGCCGAAGATGGTTTCGATGGTGTGGTTCTCTATCGTGCCGAGCTCGGTCCACTCGAACGGTGTCGAGACGGTGGCGCGCGGCTCCGGCCGCACCGAGTAGGCGGCCGCTATGTTGGCTCCCTCCCGGTTCATGTTGACGTCCAGGAACACCTTGCCCGTGCGCTTCGCCACCTCCCATTCCAAAGTGGTTGTGGTGCGATCGGCCTCGTGAACCAGCTCGGAAATTGCGCCGACCACACCGCGCACCTCGTCGTAGGTGTGAGTTCCGTCGAGCGGGAGCATTATCTGGATGCCCGTGGCGCCAGAGGTCTTTGGGTAGGCTCGCAGCTCCAATCTCTCCAGCAATACCCTTACCAGTGAGGCCACATATCTCGCTTCCTCGAATCCCGCCCCTTCTGCCGGGTCCAGATCGAAGAACGCGTACGAGGGATATGTTTGGTCGGGGCCTCGCGCGTGCAGGGGATGGAATTCGATGGCACCGAGATTGGCGATCCAGAGCATCTCCAAAGCGTCCCTGACGGTGAGGTAGTTGATGACCTTGGTGTCGGAGTCGGCCCGCACAGGAATAGTCAGCATCCACTCCGGAGTGTGCTTCGGAGCGTTCTTTTCGTAGAAGAAGCTGCCTCCGACGCCGTTCGGCATTCGCTTCATCGTCAGCGGCCGGCCTGCCAGGTGCGGCAGCATGGTTTGCGACACGTTGAAGTAGTAGGTGAGCAGGTCGCCCTTTGTGATGCCCTCCTCAGGCCAGTACACCTTGGGGAGGTTGGAGAGGCGGACCTCGCGCTTCCCGGCCCGGGCAATCCAGTGGTCGCCGTGCCGGACGACGGGGAGCTCGGTGGGCCATTCGAGCGTGGTCAGGGCCATGTGGGGGTTCGCAGGTGCGGTCGCGGCGCCTACTCGTCGTCACCCGCCTGCGATGACGCCTTCTCCTTGATGGCATCGAGAATGGGCGCGTTCTGCAGCGTCGAGACATCGCCAAGCTCCTGGCCTGTGGCGACGTCCCGCAGCAGACGGCGCATGATCTTGCCGGACCTGGTCTTGGGCAGATCGTCGGTAAAGATTATCGAGTGGGGACGGGCTAGCTTTCCGATCACCTTTGCCACATGTGCACGCAGCTCCTGCATCAGGTCATCGTCGCCGTCCACGCCGCTCTTCACGGTGCAGAAAGCAACGATCGTCTCACCCTCCTTGGGGTCCACGCGTCCGACCACCGCGGCCTCCGCGACGTCGGGGTGATCGACCAATGCGGACTCGACCTCATAGGTCGAGATGCGGTGCCCGGCGATGTTCATGACGTCGTCGACGCGACCCAGCAACCAGTAGTAGCCGTCGTCGTCCAACTTGGCGCCGTCTCCGGGGAAATAGACGTCGTTCCCGAAACGCTCGAAGTAGTTCTCGACATAGCGGTCGGCGTCGTTGAAGATCGTCCTGAACATCGCGGGAACGGGCCGGTTCAGTACGAGATACCCGCCTCCGCCGGGGCCGACGGGCTCGCCTGACTCGTCGACTACGTCGGCGAAGGAGCCGGGAAACGGCTTTGTTGCCGACCCAGGCTTGAGTGTGGTGAGCCCCGGCAGGGCCGAGATCACGATCTGGCCGGTCTCGGTCTGCCACCAGGTGTCGACAACCGGAGTCTTGCCGCCTCCGATGAACTCCTGATACCAGATCCATGCCTCGGGATTGATCGGCTCACCCACACTTCCCAGCACCCGCAGAGAAGAAAGGTCATGCTTGTTTGGATAGTCGACACCCCACTTCATGCAGGAACGGATCGCAGTCGGGGCAGTGTAGAGAATAGTTGCCCGGTGATCTTCGATGATCGACCACCATCTGTCTTTGTCGGGATGATCCGGCGCGCCCTCGTACAAGATCGAAGTGCATCCGTTGGCTAGAGGTCCGTAGACGATGTAGGAGTGCCCCGTCACCCAGCCGATGTCCGCGGCGCACCAGTAGACATCGCTTTCGGGCTTGATATCGAAGATGTAGTGGTGCGTGGAAGCAACCCCGGTGAGGTAGCCGCCGGTTGTGTGGACGATGCCCTTTGGCTTACCCGTGGTACCCGACGTGTAGAGGATGTAGAGGATGTCTTCGGCGTCCATTGGCTCCGCAGGGCAATCTGCGGAGGCTGCCTCGACGATCTCCGAATAAACGACGTCGCGCCCCGCGACCATGTTCACGTCCTCGTTCGTCCGTTGCACGACGACGACCTTCTCGATGGAATCTGTGCCCTCGAGCGCATCGTCGGCGTTGACCTTGAGTGGAACCACGTCTCCTTTTCGGTAGCCGCCGTCGGCGGTGATGAGCACCTTGCACTCGGCGTCGTTGATGCGATCACGCAGTGATTCGGCGGAGAACCCACCGAAGACCACCGAATGTGGCGCGCCGATCCGGGCACAGGCAAGCATCGCCGCAGGAAGTTCGGGGATCATCGGCATGTAGATCGCGACGCGGTCACCTTTGGCGACACCTAGATCCTTGAGCGCGTTGGCGAGACGGCAGACCTCTTCGTGCAGATCCCGATAGGAGACGTCGCGCGTCTCGCCGGGCTCGCCGACCCAATGGTAGGCAACCCTGTCTCCATTTGATTCGAGGTGCCGGTCCAGGCAGTTGTAGGAGGCGTTCAGCTTGCCGCCCACGAACCACTTGAGCCATGGCGGATCCTGCTCGAGCACGGTGTCCCAGCGCTCGAACCAATCGAGGCGCTCCGCCTGGGACTCCCACCACCCGTCGGGGTCCTTCTCGGCCTTCTCGTAGATGGCCGGGTCGCTTGCGTTGGCTTGCTCGGTGAACTCCTGGGGGGGCTCGAATGTCCGCCGCTCCTGAAGTAGGGCGTCAATCGTCTTTTCGACTTCCTTCTCAGGCATCAGATTCCTCCCATGTCGACGAGACCACTGAGCGTACTGCCACAATGGGGCGGTGGGCCAATTAGGGGAGCGTCTTCGGACCAGCGCCAAGCGCACGAGTGTCGTCGCCGTCAAGGGTGGACGGGCAATCACCAGAACCGATCATGTGGCCGGCGAGGAACCGATGGAGATCCGCGCCGGCGGCCCCGGCCAGGAGCCCGTCCAGGTGGCGGTCACCATGCGCACCCCGGGCAACGACTTCGAACTTGCCGCGGGCTTCTTGTTCACGGAGGGCTTGATAGCGCCTCACGACATCGTCAAGGTCAGTTATTGCGACGCTCTCGACATCACCCAGGACTTCAATGTCGTCACGGTCCGGCTGGCCAAGCCCTTCGACTCGAAATGGGTCAATCGCAACTTCTACGCGACGTCGAGCTGTGGGATATGCGGGAAAGCTTCCCTTGACCAAGTCGCATTGGAGTGTCCGGCCATCCCCGCGGGTCCCCGGCTGCCACCCTCGGTGATAACAAGCCTTCCCCACCGGCTGCGAGACGGGCAGAAGACGTTCAGCAGGACCGGAGGCCTTCATGCTTCGGGATTCTTCGACGCGAGCGGTGCGCCTGCCGGCCTCCGAGAGGATGTGGGGCGCCACAACTCGCTGGACAAGCTGATCGGCAAGATGCTCCTCGCCGGCGAATTCGATTTCCGGGATCGAATCCTGATGGTTTCCGGGCGCGCCGGTTTCGAGATCGTTCAGAAGGCAGCGATGGCAGGGGTACCGGTGGTCTGCGCGGTGTCGGCGCCCTCGAGCCTGGCGGTGGATGCGGCCGAACAGTTGGGCATCACGCTCGTGGGCTTCCTACGGGGGGATGACTTCAATATCTACGCCCATTCCGAACGCATATACCTGTCCGCTTAGCCACAGCCGCAAATGTGGTTCGGCGCGCCGAGAACCGAACTTTTGCGAGGAACCACACCACGATGTGGTTGGGCACCTGAGAAGCTTTTTGTGCGCGTTCAACCACATGGGGCCGACGGCAGGCCGTGCGGTTTCATCGGCGCGGCCCGCCGCCCTCGAGCTTGACTCAGGGCTGAAGAGGGTCGGCGCGAACCGAGTTGCCTAGACGGGATGGGAAGAAGAGCCTCAGGGCGCGTCGTGCTCGGTGTCCCCGGCCAGCAACTGCAGAGCGTGCGGGATCAGGGGCAGCACCGCCTCGAGGCTTTCCTCCATCCCTTTTGGACTTCCCGGCAGATTGATGATGAGGGTGCGGCGGGCGGCCCCTGCGACGGCGCGCGACAGCGCAGCCAGCGGGGTCTTGGCCAACCCCGCAGCGCGCATGACCTCCGCCAGCCCCGGAGCCGCCCGGTCGATCACCGCCTCTGTTGCCTCCGGCGTTATGTCGCGCGGGCCGAAGCCCGTCCCTCCGGTGGTGACGACCAGAGGAACTTCCCCCTCCGCGAGGCGGCGCAGCGCTTCCTCTATCGCCCCTTTGTCGTCGGGGACAACGGAGCGCTCGACGACCTCGAAATCGTGATCCGAGAGCAGCCTGTGGGCGGCATCACCCGACCTGTCCTCTCGGGTGCCGCCGGACACGCCATCGCTGACGGTCACGACTGCGGCCTTGAAGATCATCATCACCCCTTGTCGCCTCACGGTGTCTTATCGCCAGTATGGGCTATCCCGACGTCTGAGCATCGGGACGGTCACTCGATCAGCACCTTGCCGAGCGCTTCGAGGCTGGCGATGTTGTGGCCCGGGAGGAACACGTCGACGTGGGGGAGCGCAGCGGCCATGCCTCGGGCGAGAGGTTGATACAGCGGGCTGCCCTTGAGCGGGTTAACCCAGATCACCCGCCACGCCAGACGTCCGAGGCGCGCCATCTGTGCAG
>JALZIO010000053.1 GCA_030860245.1 Actinomycetota bacterium
GAACAGGTACGCATAGGCGCGCTCGTGGGCGCGCCCGACCCGCCCGCGGAGCTGATACATCTGCGACAGGCCGAGCAGGTCGGCGCGCCCCACGACCAGCGTGTTGACGGTGGGAATGTCCAGCCCGGATTCGATGATGGTCGTGCACACCAACACATTGGTCTTTGCGTCGCCGAAGTCGAGCATCGCCTGTTCGAGCAGGTGCTCGTTCATCTGCCCGTGCGCGACGCCGATGCGAGCATCGGGCACGAGCTCCTGGAGCTCGCGTGCGGCATGGTCGATCGTTTCGACGCGATGGTGAACATAGAAAACCTGCCCGTCCCGCAACAGCTCACGCCGAATCGCAGACCCCATCGTGAGCTCGTCCCGCTCACCCACGTAAGTCATGATTGGGTGGCGATCTTCGGGGGGGGTATCGATGATCGACATGTCCCGGATGCCCGACATCGCCATCTCGAGCGTGCGGGGTATGGGCGTCGCGGTAAGTGTCAGAACATCGACCGAGGCTCGGAGCCGCTTCAGCTTTTCCTTCTGCTCAACGCCGAAGCGCTGCTCTTCGTCGACGATGATCAGACCAAGGTCGCTGAACTTGACCTCGGACTGCAGCAGCTTGTGCGTGCCGATGACGATGTCGACCTTGCCATCCGCCAGGTCGCTCGTGACTTTCCTGGCTTCAGCTTGAGACAGAAAGCGCGACAACATCTCAACCCGGACGGGGAAGTTGCGGAAACGATCGACGAATGTCGCGTGATGCTGCTGCCCAAGGATCGTCGTCGGAACCAGCACCGCAACCTGTTTGCCTGCTTGCACTGCCTTGAACGCCGCACGGACTGCAATCTCAGTCTTGCCGTAACCAACGTCGCCACACACGAGCCGGTCCATCGGGAGCGGACGCTCCATGTCGTCTTTGACCTCGTCCACCGCTCGCAGCTGATCCGGTGTTTCTTCGTAGGGGAACGTATCTTCGAGCTCGCGTTGCCAGGGTGTGTCGGGGGGAAAGGTGTAGCCCTGCGCGTGGAGGCGCTTCGAGTAGAGCTCCACGAGCTCGTGCGCTATCTGACGGGTCTTGCGCCGAACACGCGATTTTGCCTTCGACCACTCCGAGGACCCCAGCCTGCTCATCCTCGGCGCGTCTCCCCCGATGTACTTCGAGACCAGGTCGACCTGGTCGCTGGGAACGTAGAGACGGTCCTCCTTCGCATACTCGACGATCAGGTACTCGCGGTGGACGCCGAGCAGCTCGCGCTCGACCATGCCCGCATAGCGCCCGATCCCATGCATCTCGTGGACGACCAGGTCCCCCTCGGCCAGATCGAGCTGGCCCGTCGCCTGCCTGCGACGTGCCTTTATCCGCGCCCGGGCGGCGCCCGAGCGTCTTCCGGTGAGGTCCGACTCGGCGACCAATGCAAGGCGAGCCCAGGGAAGCACAAACCCCCTCCCCAGCTCGGCCACCACCACCGATGCGCCCGGCTCCGAATCCGAGCTGGGGGCGGTCGCGGCCAGGGGGGCGCCGAGCCCGGCGGAGCCGAGATTGGCGCTGAGCCGTTGGGCGGTAGCTTCCATCGAAGCCGCGACCACCGCACGGTAGCCGTCCTCGACCAGAGACTTGAGGCGTTCGACGACCTGCTCCGGGTGACCGGCGGCGCCCGTCCAGGTGTCGGCCGGCAACACCGCCGAGTCAGGCTCGGCAAAGCTGGAGATGAGCATGAGGTGCGCGGCGGGAGCGAGGGTTTCGTCCAGGCTTCCGTAGTGCTGTTCGAGGGTTCCGGAGATCCCGGCCCATTCGGCCACCTGATCCATGATCTCGTCGGCCCGGTCGCGCACCCTCTTCGGCTCGAGGATCACCGCAGGCGACCCGGCAGGCAACAGCGACGCAAGGGGAACGAGACCGTCCGTGATGAGCGGCAGGAGGCGCTCGGCGCCCGGAATCAGGATGCCCTCCGCGAGCTGGGCAAGCGCCGGGTCGTCGTCGGTGGCCATGAGCTCGGCAGCGCGGGCTCTGGTGAGCTCATCGCCGAGCAGCTCACGACAGGGGGCGACCGCAATCC
>JALZIO010000059.1 GCA_030860245.1 Actinomycetota bacterium
GCCCTCGTAGGGCTGGAACTCACCCGGAGGCGCATCCGGCATGGGCGCATCGAAGGGGCTCTCGGGTGTTCCGTGCACGAGGAGCAGGGAGCCCGGCCCCGAATGCCCCAGGGGCAGATTCAGCAACCACAGGGCATCATCGTGGGAGAGATCGTGAGCCGCCGCCAGAGTCTCGATCTCCCGGCGCTCCTCGGGCGCTTCGACAGTCTGTGGATCGCCCGTGACCCAGACATCGGTGTTTCCGCGCACGGTGGTCCAACCCGCCTCTCTCACACGGGCGACGCAGTCGGCCGCCCACAGCCCGCCCCATGCAAGGTCACCGCCACACCAGATCTCGTCGGGGGACTGTCCGTATATGTCTCTAATCACGGCCTCCAGGGCCGGGAGATTGCCGTGAATGTCCGACAGGATCGCGATTCTCACCAGCGTTCCCCCATTCCTTGGATGCCGAAATAGGTGCCCGATTGTAGCCCTCGCCGGGCACGCCGGGACTTCGCCATAGCATTCTCCTATGGCAGTACTTTCGGAACGAGCTCGCGAAGTCTCGAGATTGACTGAAGAGCAGATCGACCATCTGCGCTCGCTGTGCTCGTCGTGGCAGGTTCTTGCCGATCTCTCATTCTCCGACCTCCTTCTCTATGTGCCGGTTGCCGGCCGGGAGATTTTCGAAATCTGCGCTCAGCTCCGCCCCTTCACCTCCCAGACCTTGTATCCGCAGGACATGGTCGGTGTCCGCGTCACGCAGCCCGAGCAGCCGATGGTCGAGCGCGCCTACCGGGAGGGGCGCATTTGGGCACAAAGGGACCCCGTCCTCGTGGACGGGACGCGCATCCGCATGGACGCAGTCCCGGTGCGCTTCGACGGTGACATCGTCGCGGTCCTGACCAAAGAAGGCAGTCCGGGCATCTCGCGGCGTCTGGGACGGCTCGAGCGCATCTACCTGGACGCCGCCGAGCATGTCTCGACGATGATCTGCGAGGGAACGTTTCCGTGGCCGGAGAGCCCTCCGGGGGAGTGGCCGAGGGTGGGTGACGGACTCTTCATGCTCGACAGGTTCGGGCGGGTGGACTGGGTCTCTCCGAATGCACTCTCCTCGCTGCACCGGCTCGGAGTCAAACAGAACGTTGTCAATCGGTGGCTCGATGATCTCGGGCTTGGTGAGACACCTGTAGGAAGGGCGCTTTCGTCGAAGCGATTGCTCGACGGAGAACTGATTCTGGGAGACACGGCTGTGGCTTTACGTGTCATGCCTTTGGCCGTGGGCGACCAGGTGCTCGGCGGGCTTGTCATCGCGCGTGATGTGAGTGAGCTGCGGCAGAAGGAGCGAGTTATCTCGGTGCGGGACGCAACCATTCGCGAGATACATCACCGGGTAAAGAACAATCTGCAGACGATTGCGAGCTTGTTGCGCCTGCAGGGAAGGCGGCTGCAGTCACCTGAGGCGAAGGAAGCGCTTCAGGAGAGCGTGCTGCGTATTGGTTCGATTGCACTCGTACATGAGATCCTGTCCGAGGATGTCGGTGACGTTGCCGAATTCGGGGAGGTGGCGCGCCGAATCGCGCGCATGGTTGGCGACGGACTGGCTCTGCCCGGGCGCGACTACGTCATAGAGGTTGTCGGAGACCCCGGCCCGCTCGGCGCCGACATCGCCACACCGCTGGCCGTAACCCTTTCCGAGCTGCTGCAGAATTCCCTCGAGCACGCCTTTCCGGACGGGCAAGGAGGCACCGTCGGGGTCGACCTGGCGCGCGTCGACGATCACGTCACGATGGTGGTGTGGGACGACGGCATCGGGATGCCCGAAGAGCCACTCCGGGTTGCGCGTCTCGGTCTGCAGATAGTTCGAACACTCACCGATGAGATGGGGGGCCGGTTGAGCATCACGTCCAAAGCTGGCACGCGCACCGAGGTGAGGGTTCCGACGCGATAGTGCCCTAGCGCCTGTTAGAAAGGGCGCATGTCCTATCTTGGTGATGTTCCATATACAGTGCGAAGCCGGGTTCGCTCGAGACAGAATTAATCTAGGTAATGCCTCGCAACTCGAAATCGGCGCGCGGCTTTCGGCCGAATGATGCCTTGAGGCAAGTGATGCTCCAGGACGTGGCGCTTGCCCCGGACGGCTCCTCGGCAGTGTACTCGCGCCGCACTATCGAGAACGGGGCTTACCGCAGGCGGCTTTGGAGGGTCGGGTTGGAGGGAGGGCGCGCCGAACCCTTGACGTCGGGGCCCGGATCGGACAAGGGCGCGCGTTATTCTCCGGATGGAAGCTCGCTCCTATTTCTTTCGGACCGCTCCGGATCGGTGCAGCCATGGATCCTTCCGCTGGCCGGCGGCGAAGCACGACAGGCGGCGAATCTGAAGGGAGACGTCCAGTCGGCCGAATGGGCGCCGGACGGCAAGAGGATTGCGCTGATTGCGCCCAGCGGGGTGAACCGTTTCGTCACCGGCAAGACAGATGATCCAACGGCGCGCCGGATAACCGATCTGACATGGCGCCTGGATGGAACCGGAGTCCGGGATCAGTTCAACAGCGCGTGGGTCGCACGGCCGTCTGACGGCAAGCCCAGGCGCATCACCGCGCCCACGTTTGAGGTCACGGGTGTTTTTTGGGCGCCGGACGCCAAGCGCGTTGGGGTCTTGGCGGACCCGAGCGATGGGGCGGCGCTGATGGAGTGTCCCAAGGCTTTCACAACCGGACGCGGCGGCGGTGAGCTCGAGCTAATTGCACAGCTTCAGGGAAGTGTTCTTGGCGCCGCCTGGTCCCCCGGGGGATCGCTTGCGATCGTGGGCGTAGACGAGAAGGACACACCGGAATGGGCCAACCCTTATCTCTTCCTGGCCGAGGATGGGATGCCGCGCCGGCTTGGCGCCGAGCTCGATCTTCCGGTGGCGAATACGACCTACGGAGATCTGGTCGACCCCGACTCGTGGGGGTCTTTCTGCTGGACCGGCGACGGACAGTTGACCGCGTTGGTGAGCCTACGCGGCTGTTGCCTTCCCTACCGCTTCTCTCTAGACGGCGGAGTCGAGCCGTTGCTCGAGAGCGATGACGTGGTCTGCTCCGCGATGGCCGCCGGCGAAGAGCATGTCGTGGTCGTAGCTACAATCGGAGGGCGAGCCGGCGAGGTCTACTCGGTCGAAGACGGCTCGCTGCGTCCCCTATCGGACAACGGGAGCCGGTGGATCGAGCGGTGGCGGCGCGATCCGGAGCGCCACCAGGTGAATAATCCCGAAGGGATCGCTATCGACACCTTCTTTGTCCCGGCGCGCGGTAGGCGAAGCAACAGGCCACTCGTCGTGCAGATCCACGGCGGGCCTCACGCAAGCCACGGCCCGACGCCGTGGCTCGAGATGATGGCGCTCGCCGACGCGGGCATCCACGTTCTCTACGGCAATCCGCGGGGCTCAATGGGCTACGGCACCGAGTTCGCGCGGTCGCTGCACGGTGGCTGGGGCGACCCCGATAGCGCCGATATCCTGGCGATGGTCGACTGGGCGGTGGGCGAAGGCCTGACGAAGCCGGGGGAGATCGGAGTGCTCGGTCTCTCCTACGGGGGCTACATGGTGAACTGGCTGTTGGGCCACTTCCCCGGGCGCTTTGCCGCCGGTGTGAGTGAAAATCCAGTTACCGACATGGTGGGGGAG
>JALZIO010000073.1 GCA_030860245.1 Actinomycetota bacterium
TTAACCACTACGGGACCTCGAACGCAGAGGCGATCGTGACCCAGGACGTCGCGGCAGCGCGACGCTTCGCCGCCGAGGTCGACTCGGGCTCGGTGTTCGTCAACGCCTCGACTCGCTTCTCGGACGGCGGGGAGTTCGGGTACGGCGCGGAGATCGGCGTCTCCACCCAGAAGCTCCATGCCCGCGGGCCGATGGGGCTCCTTGCGCTCACGACGACGAAATACGTCGCTTGGGGCGACGGGCAGATCCGTGGTTGAGCACCCCGCCCCCGAACCCCCGATTTCACCGTCATGTCGGCGCCGGGACACATTCACGTCACAGTGCATCACTAAGGTGATTTCTGTCCGGACCGTCCTCAGGACGACAGGAGGGGGATTCGTCCCCCCGATTCCCCTCCCGGGCGCGGTTGAGAAGGGAGGCTCCCCCACTCAAGCCTCCTTTCTCGGCCCGCCGCCCGGCCTCTTTCCGTGACCGTCCCGGAGCCCCTCCACCGCCTCGGCGTCATGGGTGGCACCTTCGACCCCATACACCTGGGGCACCTGATCGCCGCCTCCGAGGCCCTGGCCCGGCTCGATCTCGACCGGGTGCTGTTCGTCCCGACCGGGAGGCCGTGGCAGAAAACCCATTATTCGGATGCCGAGGACCGCTTCGTGATGACCTCCCTTGCGGCCGCCTCACATCCGCGCTTCGCCGTCTCCAGGATGGAGCTCGATCGCACCGGTCCGACCTACTCGGCCGACACCCTCGAGCAGCTGCGTCTTTTTCACGGGCCCGACATCAGGCTGTTCTTCATAATCGGCGCCGATGCGGCACTCAAGCTCGGGACCTGGCATGGCCTCGAGCGCCTCCGCGGCCTCACCGACGTCGTTGCGCTGGCGCGCCCCGGCTTCGATCTCGAGGCGCTAAAGCCGGAGGCGCACTGGCCGAAGGTGGGGGTGATGCAGATGCCGGGGATCGATATCTCTTCGAGCGATATTCGGGCGCGGGTGAGCGCCGCGAGACCGATCGACTACCTTGTGCCCGCCGACGTCATGGCCTATATACGGGATCACGGCCTCTACGTCACCGGTCCAGGTCGCAAGCTTGCCTGACCGCAGGACAAGCGATAGGGGCAGCGCCCTCCTGGATGCTCGCGCGGACGCAGGTCACCGCCGTAGCCGGCGCGCCCGTAAGGCGGCAGCACTCGGAACGGTTGGCTGCCTGGTGCTGGCTGCGGGGGCGGTCGCCTTCTTCCGCCTGGGTGGGTTTGCGGGTCGCTCCGGAGTCGAGGCGCCGGGCGACGACAGGGTGCCTCAGACAGCTTCGGCTCCGCCTGCCGACATAAGCACCACCCTCTGGTTCGGGACCGAGCGGCGTGGGGAGCGGGCCCCATTAGGGGTGTCGTGGCTCATCCTACTGGCGCTCAATCACGCCACCGAAAGGGCCGCCGTCGTCTACCTTCCGGCCCATACCGCGGTGGAGATCCCCGGGCGCGGTCTCCACGCCGTCGGCGACGCTTTCGTCTCTGGGGGCGCCTCCCTCCTGCGCATGAGTGCCCAGAACCTGCTGGGAGTCCCCCTGGACGACCATGTGGCGATCGACGCCCGAAGGGCAGACGCGCTGTTCGGCTTGCTGGGCCCGCTGAAGGTGGATGTGCCCGGTGAGGTAAGACGCGCCGGGGCAGGCCAACTGCTCTTCTCGCCGGGGCCACAGGCGCTCGGAGCGGGCTGGTTGACCCGTTTGCTCTTCATATCCGGCGCCGGCGGGGACGACGTCGAGCTTGGCCCGCGGCACCTGGCGGTGTGGGAGTCGATGCTCAGGAGGTTCCGGGCGCCCGGGGAGCCGGTGCGGGCCTCGGCCCTCGAGCGTGCAGTTCCCGGAGCCAAAGCCTCCGGTCAGGCCCGGCTCCTGAGAGGTATGGCGGCGGTGGGACTGGATGACCTCACGCTTGCCAGCGCGCCGGTAAGTCAGCTGAGCACCGGCGGCGATGAGCTCTTCTCCCTCCAGTCCGAGGCGTTCACGGAGCTGCTGGAGCGCGCCCTCGGGGTACCGGAGCCAGAGGACGAGGAGATCCAGGTGCAGGTTCTGAACGGGAACGGTGTTCCCGGGGTGGGGGCAGAGGTCGCCGAGAGGTTGGTCGGAAATGGCTACGCGATCGCCCTGTCGGGCAATGCCGCGAGGCTTGACTACCGCAAGACGCTCATCGTCGCCTACGATCGCTCGCTGCGGGGTCAGAGATCCGCAACGCGCGCGAGGAGGCTGCTGGGCACCGGGGAGGTTCAGGTAGCGGCGCAGCCGCAGGGTATCGTTGACCTGACGATCGTCGTAGGAAAGGACTTCTCCCCACGCTGAGCTCAACGCACCTGGTCACCGGGGCCGCCGGGGCGGCCGCGTCCAAGAAGGCGGACCGCATCCTCGTCCTCGACGTTTCGGAGCAGCTTGGGATCACCGACTACTTCGTGATCTGCAGCGGCAGCACCGAGCGGCAGGTGCGGGCCATCGCCGAGGCTGTAGAGCGTGCTCTGGCGGCCGACGACGGCGTCAAGCCATACCGCAGGGAGGGTGAGCGCGAAGGCCGATGGGTCCTTCTCGATTATGTGGATTTCGTGGTGCATGTGTTCCATGAGGAGGAACGGGAGTACTACTCGCTCGAGCGTCTCTGGTCGGACGCCCCCCAGGTGAAGGTCGACTTCGATCTCGAGGGGAGCGATGAGCCAGCCGCGGCGGAGGCGACGTAGACGTCGCAAACCAAATCGTGAACAGGGCGCGGGCGCCCAGGCAGGGGGAGAGGTGGCGCCGCAGGGGCAGCAGGGCGCGCCGAGCGGGGCGGGGCGGTCACGCCGGCGCAGGCGCGGGGGCGCAGCCTCCGGAATGGGCCCTGCGAAGCAGGTCTCCTCAGAAGATCTCGTCCGGAAGGCACATGCGCCTCGTCCGAAGACACTGACCGCGCCGCCGGACGGGCAAAAGCTCGAAGAGATCATCCGTGAGCTGCAGTCTGTTTGGGGGGTGCCTCAATACCCACAGGAGTATCGACTCATCCTCAAGGTCGCCGACGAACGCGAAGCGCGCCCGGCGCGCCGCACCTCGAACGGTGGCGGTGACGGCAGGCCGCAGGCTGGCGCCCGCGCCGTGTCCACTGAGCCACCCTCAGGGACGGAGGAGGGCCCCAGGCGCGAGAGGGCGCCTGCCGCGCCCAGGATCGGGACCGCCCCATCCGATGGCGAAGATTCCCAGGAGGCGACGCCGGCTCGCCGGAAACGCTCACGGAGGCGGCGGCGCGGCCGGAAGAGTCCCTAGTCTTTAGCCGTTGTCGCTGGGCGAGCAGCCGAGGCGCGCAGCCTGTCGAACAGGCGGAGCAGATAGACAGAGTCACACGGGTTGTGCCTGAGCGGCGCCGTGTCCCTCAGGGCGGTGCAAAAATGCTCGACCATGGCCAGGTAGGGATCGTTGCCTTCCACTTCGAGGCCGGAGCGCTCCCCGTCGTGTCCCAATAGCTCGATCTTGTGATCGCTGGGTCCGGGGCTGTAGGGCTGGCCGACGCGGGCAATGAGCTCGGTCCCGACGATCTCGAGCTCTTGTAGGAACGGTCCCTCGAAGGAGCAGAAGAAAGTCGTCGACAGACCGCTTCCGAAGCTCAACCAGCCATCGAAGGAGATGTCGATCCCGGACTCGCTCGTCACCTGCGAGGCGGCGACCTCGGCCACGGGTCTGCCGGCAGCCGACAGCAGCGGCGATATGCAGTAGATGCCGAGGTCGAGCAGCGCTCCGCCGCCCATCTCGGGTCGCCAACGATGGTCGCGAGAACCGATCGGGACCGTGAAGTTCGAGCGTGCGTACTGGATGTGTCCCAGGC
>JALZIO010000089.1 GCA_030860245.1 Actinomycetota bacterium
GATGAGACCCAGGAGAAGAGCGTCATAGAGAGCGACAGTAAAGAGAAGGTAGGGAACGCCATCGATCATCTGGACCTGCTCCACAGACTCTTCATCGACCATGGTGACTACGGGGTCATCCAGGACACTGGGGACGAGGGATGACCTCCTCGTGGTATGGAGGGGGATGGAAGACCCACCACCGAAGTTGCTGTTTGGAGGTAGTCTGTGGGCGAAGGACCACTATATGAACACATCGAATTCTGCAGGAACGCAGAGACGCTTTGGCACAAGCTCCAAAGTGGTCTTTGGGACTGGCTGGGTCGCAAACCGGACGGCCAATTCGTGGTAGGCAGGCCAAGACGCAAACGCACTTTGGTTAGTGGATCTCCGTCGGTACTCAGAGGCACGGCAGCAGAAGAAGGCAAACACGGCATCAGAATATATGGATGGAACGGCTTGCCGAATGCACCTTCGAGCAACGAATGGTTTGAGAGGGCGGCACAAGCGAGGGCAGGCTTTAAGGAACGGGTTGCAGACCTCGACCGCCCCGAACAGGCCCCTATTCTCGCCAAGGTAGTTCTCATCGAGGAGGGCTATCCGACCGATGAACGTTTCATAGCGCAAACCCCACCGCCCAATTACCAGTAGTCGTCCGTCACGTACAGTCAGAATAGTCGCACACCACACTGAATCGTTCGCTCTTACACTTTCCTAGCATCCGCAGTATCATTGTGCGGCGAAGAACGTAACGAAGGAGGCGTATCCACATGCCAAAGAAGAATATTCACGTCACGCCCCACGGTGATAAGTGGGCGGTAAAGAGAGAAGGTAGTAGTAGGGCTTCGTCTGTGCACAATACTCAGAACGAAGCCGAGCAGAAGGGCCGACAGGCTGCACGGAAAGATAAGACGGAATTCTACCTGCACAACAGGCAGGGTCAGATTCGGGAACGCGACAGCTACGGCAACGACCCCAACCCGCCCAAAGACAAGAGGTAGGAAACGGCCTGTGATTGAACAGGCCGTTGCATAACCATACAGTGTGTCGCTAGCTCAAGGCACTGTCCAGAGCGTGGGCTGCGCCGTCCTCCATCCCCTGTAGGACGTGGCCGTAGATGGTCAGCGTTATCGAAGGGAGAGGCTTTAAGAAGGGAGTCGAGCATATTGTACCTGCAAATGGAGCCTTTATTTGCTCCTGTGTCCCTGTGGGGTGGCCCGACCCTCCAGAGGTGATTGCAGTCCCTTAGGAGGGATCCTCGTGCCTCTGGTGGGGTGCGTATCACTAGAGATCTCTTAGGACTATGGCAGCTAGAGCTGGCTGCGGTGGGGGCAACGTTTGCCTTGCGGCTGATCTCTTTGCTCGTCGATGTCGACGTCGAGCTTTCTGCATCGCTCATGGTCCTCCCCAAGAAATCTCGCCAACAACCGTGCAACGTATGGGCGGAGCGAGGATTGGCAGAAACGGGCGTGGTCGGCCGAGCGGCCTACCGTGGCGGGGCCATGCAAGCGGGCTCGGACCCGCGTCGTTCGGCCGCCGAGTGCTCCTTCAAGAAAGCCGCTTGCGCATGAAGACGCGACGGTAGCCCCCGTCGAGCCCGCGATCGGTCTCCTCGAAGTCCAGCTTCCCGTAGAAGGCGAGGTTCTCGTGCATCTTCTCGTTGGTGTACAGCCGGATCTCCGAGAGGCCGGCCTCCCGGGCCCTCTCCTCTGCGAAGGCCACAAGCCTGCGCCCGAGGCCCCGCCCCTGGTGCCCGGGAGCGACGGCCACGTTGTCCACGAACATGTGGTCTTCGTCGGGCCTCATCACCAACACCCCGAGCAGCCCCCCGCCGGCTCCGCCGTCCAACACCCACACCTCTCCGGCCCGGATCAGAGCGGCGTGGTCGTCGAGCATCGGCGCGGGCTCCTTGCCGATGCGCTCGACGTACTTCGAGTAGGCTGCCCGTACCAGGTCGCCGACCGCCGCAGTGTCCTCGGGCCCGGCCGGTCTCACGCTCCTCGCCGCCATAAACCGGAAGTATGCCACGGGTCGCTGTTTGCGGCCCGTTCCACGGTCCTCGCCTTTTCACTTCGGGAAACCGTCCTGCCACGGTCGGCTCCGCGCGGGCGTTGCAAGATTACTGGCGAGGTCTGCTCCCCAAAGGCGCAGATCTCCTTAGGCTTCCTTAGCGCGCCCAGAGATGACAAGGAGTTCTGTTCGTAGTGATTTGGAGGAACGGGGTAATACCCTGTCGTTCCGCTCGCGAATCACCCGCGCCAGGACCCAACCGGGGGAGACTCCTACCAGGGACGGCCAACGAGGCCCATGCGACGCCCTGATCTACTTACTGCGCTTCTTACGCTTGTTGCGCATCCTCAGCTTGGAGATTGTTAGATATCGGCGGGTGGCCGGATCAGGCCAAAGACTCCCCTGCACAAAGCAAGAGCAGCAGTAAGCTCCCCTCCCTCTTCTCCACTCAACGGCATAACGGAACTCTTCGACAAACCCTTTCCTACTATGGGGAGAGAAACCTGTGTGGCTGGGAATCCTGTAAGTCACCATCAGAGTCCGAGTATGCACGCGCAGCCGCCTCGTGCAGCTGCGCAAGAAGCGTAGTAAGAGCAAGAAGGAGCCAGTGTGGCGTTCCTCAACTGGCGCTTCGGGCTTACCCAGATGACCGCCTGGAGGATTGAGGTGGCACCCATCCCAGGTTTGTCGAACGTGGCTACCCCCAAAACCCATAATCACCATCCCAATCACTCTATATGGATATGGGAATGGTGATGATGCCGAAGAAGGGGGTCCCGAGAGACGGCGCGATGGCCGGGAGCATGGGGAGCACAAGCGCGACAAAACCCGGCGCTGTAGCCGTCTGGTAAGGCTCGCTCCACAAGAGTCCATCCATAGAGGTCGCGATTTGGGTGATCGCCACGAGGGTACGGTCATCTTATCCATACACTCGCTCAGAGATCGCCTAGAGCAGGGATATCCGCGATTACTCCTGGTTAGCTGAAGGCCCGCAAAGCGCCTAGACACCCCGAGAAATGAGCGGAGAAGCGCGATAAACAGCGATTGAAAAAAGGCTTCGGAGGCATAGCTCCATCTATTTCATCTCTCCTTTCGTCAGCAGCGTCTCCACCATCAGGATCGCCAACGAAGCTCGTGCGAGTCCAGATTCACTTCTTACTCTTATTACGCTTTTTGCGCGGTTCGTGAGATGCTTCCTTCCTCAGTGGTATGCGGGCCATAGGAAGCATCGGAGGAAGATACCTCCTCTCCTCTGCCACGAAGAGGTGAGAATATCCGAGAAACCCTCTTGGGTATTTGAGGGCGACAGAGGAGTACGGTTAACTCCCGCCTCTTGGTTCAATGTATGAGACCTTCCCCCGATCTAGAGTCATCCAACTATACCCATACCCCCACACCGCAGCTGCGAAAAAAGCGCATGAAGAGAAAGAATGATGATCTGCTCACGGGAGAGCGCCGCAGCTCGGTCGTGGATGTGAAGTGAGGGACCCTTCCTCTATCGCCACAAGGTTGTCTTGGAGATCTTCACGCGCTTGGCCAGTCCTACCTCTGTCTTGGGATCTCTATATGCTTGCCTGTCTCTCGTGTTGGTGTAGGTGTACCTAGATAGTGCCCGGTATAGAGGGGACTCTCTATTCTCTATATGATTGGTGAAGAATAGATCGACCCGGCCCTCCTGTAGCGCTCCAGCTTGAGCTCGCTGCGGTAGACGTAAGGACGAGGGCTTCATCTTCAGCCTCAAGCACAGGCTCGGTCCTCTACGTCCCCTCCCGCACTCCCGCCTTATTCACCGAAGCTCATAGACAAAGCGATGTACTCCGAACCGAAGCGTTGTACTCCGAACCATCATCGGGATCAAAGTTCGGTACTGTCCTACCCTCGGAGATCTCCCTCAACTCTGCCACAAGCTCTACAAGAGGCTTCATCTTCACCTGCAGGTTGTCCTTCCACCGATGCATCGAACCAGCCGTAGGCCGCGTCCCCGAGGCGCGACGGCGGGGTCGGCCAGGCCGAGAGCCAGTCGCGTTCGGCCGACGAGGAGAGTGTGCGATCGAAGGTCACGAGCCGCAGATCCGAACCCAGGCTCGCCGCGCGCTCGGCGGTGAACCGTTCCGAGCCGTCAGGCGCGGCCACCGACGGTGCAGCCTGCCACAGACAAGCGATGCGCTCGACGCTCCCGGAAAGACCGATCGCCCGTAGCAGCCGTTCACCGTCGCGCAGCCACTCGCGCCCATCCCGCCGGATCGTCGGCATGCCGGGGACACCGCCTGCGAGCCGGATGTATTCGGCCATCGGTTCGACGACGATCGACGAATCTGGTCCAGCCATTCCTGATGGGTCGCGCGGCAGCCCGGCCACCTCGCGCCAGTCGCGCCACACGATCCAGTTCTTTGCCTGGCTGCTCGGTTTTCCCACTGCTACTTCTTCGCGGAGCTGCCCGGCCCTGAAGTGCCGCCGGTCCCGGAGGCGCCAGTCGCATTCGGTCCCTGCTGGCCGGAGCCGGTCACCTGAGGCAGACGGCTCGTCGGCGTCAGCAATGTCGGCCACAGCGGATCGAACGCCGGCGGGATCGCCGGCGGCGCATTCGGATCCGCGGGCCCGATCGCGCGCCACGTCGCGTGCTTGTTGAACCACGGGCCCAGTGACTCTGGGACGAAGGTTTCGAGATTGCCCGACGAGACAGGAAAACCAGGCTGCTCCGCGCCCGTCACGACGCCGGGCTTGCGGCTGAGCCACCACCAGAGCGGTCTGGCGATCCGCGCTTCCATGACGGCTGGGCCCCCGCCTTTTCCCTGGGTCCCGATGTGATTGTCCGCCCAGTGCCACGCACCGCCCGTCACCTTCGAATTGAGTTCCTCGGTGAAGTACAGGCCCGGGCCCAAGTGTGGCGGCGCAGGAATGTCGCGCTGACGTGCAAAAACCTGATCGAGATTCAGCAGGCCGTTTTCGGCTGCCGATGCCTCATAGTAAGAGGTGCCGCGGTACAAAGACTTGTTCCAGGCATCGCTCGCAGCTGCGCGCGTTGCCTGGTCGATCTCGTTGAAGCGGCCGACGCGGGTACCCCACGATGCCGACTCGCCGAGACCGCGCATCTGACCGAAGCGCGTGCCGGGACCGAACGTCGAATTGCGCACGCCTTTGATCCCGAACGGCGCGACGGACGTCACGATATCGAATGTGCCCGTGGCGTAGTTGCCCTCGGACATCTGTTCGACGCCGCCTGCTACGCCCCACCCGGCGAAGAACACTCCCAGTTCCGGCGCGGCCACGAGAATCGGAGCGAGCGCAGCACCAGTCCCAACCGACTGACCCAATTCCGCCAATGAGAATTCGACGCGGCTGCCTTCCGCGATTTGAACCCCCTGGCGCGTCGCGTTGAGCGCCGCGGCGACGCCGGCGCCGATGGCCATGACGATCAGGAGCCCGAAGATTGCGTATTCGCCGTTCGGATCGAACGCGTCCATCGGATTCTGCACGGCGTACGCGTAGAGGGACGGCGAGTCGATGTAGCCGAGCGGATCCTGCGTCAGGAAGACACCGTGATTCGGATCCATGAGCCGGCGGCGCGCGAGGTACAGGCCGACAGACGGCAGCAGCAGCATTCCACCGAACACCGGCGTCAAACCCTGGGCCGAACCGGCGATGGGGTTGCCGGCGGCATCGAGAATTGTGGCCGCGCCGAACGGTTCGTAGCGAAACTGCTCGACCAGACTGCCTGACGTGTCGTAGGCCGCGACGAGATTGAACCGCCCGTCGAAGACCGTCAGCAGCGTGGCGCCCGCGACGTGAACCGCCGCTGAACCGGCCATGAACGGATGGGGCGAGTACTGCCGCAGGGGCGCGCCCGCCGTGCTCTCCTGCCAGACGTCGGCGCCGAAATACGACAAGGCCCGCGGCGCGGCCGCGCCTTCCCGCACGATCGCCGGCCGGCCGAGCGCGTCGTAGCTGATGTCGAGGATGGTGGCGCCGCCCGACGTCACGCGGACAACGCGGCCGAGCGCGTCCACCTGATAGCCGCGCGTCGCATCCGAGGCGCGCCCGCCAGTGGGGTGATACGTGAACGTCTCGGTGCCGGCGGACGTCGGACGGTGCATCCCCGCGTAGGCGTAGATGCGGTCGGGCCGTCCGGTCTCTTTGTAGACGAGGCGATCGTCGGACGAATCGTAGGAGTACTCGACGCGGCGCGCCGCGCCCGCCGCAGCCGCGTCGACGGCGGCGATCACCGCGTCGTGCTGTGCCTGTGACACGGCGGCGCCGATCGGCGTGGCAAAGTCTTCCGAGACGTGCGACAGTCTGTCGCGCGCGTCGAACCGGCACGCTCGCAGGACGGGAGGGAGCCCGATCTGTTCGACGCGGCGCCGGCTGCGCGCGTCGTACCGATATAGGACCTCGCGGGTCGAGCCAGAGGCGGCGCTGCTCAACGCCGTCAACCGTCTTCGGCTGTCGTACGTCGCCGTGACAGCGAGGCCGCCGGCGAAGCTTGCAGTCCCGAGGTGGCTCGGTCCCGATGGGGCGAACGTGCCTACGACCGCGGCGCCGCCGCCTAGCGCGCCGGTTGCCGTTCGCGTCAGACGGGTGGCAACGCCGTTCAGGTTGGTGTCGATCCGTTCGCGGCGCCCGTCCGGCCACCGCCGCTCGCTCGTTCCAGCGGCGTCGTCGAAGAACAATTCGAGCACCTCGCCTGACGCGGATTCACGGACCAGACGTCCGCGGCTGTCGAATGATCGCTGCACCGAGAGCGGACCTGCAGTCGCGGATACGAGCATGTCTCGTCCGTCATAGCCGTAGAC
>JALZIO010000091.1 GCA_030860245.1 Actinomycetota bacterium
CAGTGGTGACATGCGGGCCTGCGGGTCGAGCGCACATGGACCTCGAGCACGTCCCCGACGACATTGGTCGCCGTGACCTCAAAGCCTTCCAGACCGAGGGGCACATCTATACGATCGAGCAAGGGGGCCTCCCTTCTTCGATGGTTTCGTCACCGAAGAAGCTAGGGAGGCCCTCCGCTTTTCAGGCGGATTCCCACCGTCTTTCAGGAAGAGAGCATTTCTGTCACACCCCTTAACTAGGATGAAGCCATGTTTGAATCCCTGGTCGACGCCAAGGCCGCCATCACAGAGGTCGTGACCTCTCTTGACTCCGATGTCTTGGACGGCGCCTCTGCGACCGAGCTGGTCTCAGAGTTCGCCGCTATCGAACGACTTGCCGCGGCGGGTAAAGCTTTGTGCGCCAAACGTGTTGCAGATTCAGGTGCGTGGCGGCGCGACGGCGATCGCTCGCCGGCGCGCTGGATGGCGCGCACCACCGGCACCTCGGTCGGCAACGCCCTCGGGGTCCTGGAGACCGCCGAGCGGGTTGGGGAGCTTCCGGCGACCGAGACTGCGCTGCGCTCGGGCGAGCTGTCGGAGGTCCAGGCCAAAGAGATCGTGGCCGCAGCCGCCGCCAGCCCCGCGTCCGAGCCGGAGCTTCTGGCCGCGGTCAAGGCCGAAAGTGTGTCCGAGCTCAAGGAGCGCTGCGCCAGGGTCAAGGCCGCCGCCGGCACCGCCGAGCTCGACCGCTACGAGGCGATCCGGGCGCGTCGCCGGCTGCGCCACTTCCGCGACCCCGACGGCGCCTGGCATCTCGACGCGGTGCTCACCCCCGACGCGGGCGCGGTGGTGGTCGCGGCGCTCGAGCCCTATACCGAGCGCGTATTCCAAACCGCCCGCAGACAGGGCCGGCGGGAGTCCCATGCGGCCTATGCCGCCGACGCGCTGGTCGAGATGGCCGAGCACGTCCGGATCTGTGACGACGAGCCCTCTCGGCGCTCCCCGGGTGCGACGGTCCATGTCGTGGTCGACCACCAGGCGCTTCTCCGCGGATCGCTCGAGGACGGCGAGACCTGTGAGATCCCCGGGGTAGGTCCCATCCCGGTCGCGACCGCTCGTGCCCTGGCCGGGGATGCGTTTCTGTCCGCGCTCCTAACCGACGGCACCGACATAAAGGCCGTCTCCCACCTCGGCCGCACCATCCCGGCTCGCCTGCGCACCGCCGTCGAGATGCGTGACCGGACTTGTGTCGTGTCGGGCTGCGATGTTCGTCGCCATCTCGAGATCGACCACATCAGGCCGCGAGGAGATGGAGGGCCGATGCGCCTCGACAACCTTGCACGGCTGTGCCGGTGGCACCACTACTTGAAGACCCATCGTGGCTACCACCTGTCCGGCGCGCCGGGATCGTGGTGCTTCGAGCGATCCGACCGGGCACGATCGCAAGAAATAGGATCGGCGGACATGCTCGACACATCCGGCGCCGCGCGCTCTCCCTGACTTGCTCTTAATGGGCGACCACTATCGCCACTTCCGACCGATTCAGCATGTCGCGCCGACGGATTCGTACCCCTATCTGATTCGAAGTCGAGCCAGAGAATCCCTGAGCAGCATCTTTGCAAAGGTGAGGAGGCCGGTTTTGCGTGTAGCCCGTGGTCTGAGGAGGTGATCCTGACCGTGGCAGCCGAAGATTATGGGTGAAATCGGAGGTCATTGGATCTGCCCACGGAATAGCTTCGCCTCGATATCGTGATTGCGGAAGGTGAGCCCTACCTCAGTTCGTGACGTTCTCGTGGGCTTGCTTGACCAGCTCCACTAGAACTTTCTCATGACTCTCCAGATCCTTCTGACCGACGCGAAGTCGATAGCGCCGAAATTGGTTGTCGTAGGGGATCGTATCCATCTCTTCATCCTCGAGGTACTGCGTGATCTTATCGGAGAGCGCGATCCTGAACTCCGCAAGTACGCGGGTCTTTTGAGGCTTGAACATGACGAAGTTGCTGGCTACGCCATCTTTCGCAAGCCCTATATAGTGCTTGTTGTAGTTCAGTGCCATCTCAGGGGCTACATCATGGACGAGTTTGAGCAGATCGTCGGTCACCTCAAGCATTGCTTTGCTCGCTTTTGTCTCCCAATACTTGCGATCGACGGGTTCACCGACTTCCGACTCTTCAAAGGCTAGCCGAACCGGTTCGAGTATAGTAGTGAAGACCAGCGTAAGAAGGTCAGCGATCTCAATGGCGCGCATTTCGATGGCGACGATCGGAATGTATCCGTTGAAAAGGCTAATCACATTAAAGAATCGGGCTGTTATCCGCTCGGCGACAATCACTGCGACGTGGTCGTATTGGGGAAAGCGTTTCTTCTCGATGTCCCAGTATTGGAGCGTTCGATTTATGTGAGATTCATCCGTTG
>JALZIO010000256.1 GCA_030860245.1 Actinomycetota bacterium
GCGCTGCACAGCGTCCGGCAGAGGCCGGCCCGCGACGTCGCCTTGTAGCTTCGGCGTTTTCCAGAACACCGCGAGAACCGCGAACGACAGGACGATCGCGGCTCCTCCCCCGTACAGAGCAAGCCACAGCGGAACCGGGAGATCGGATCGCCCGCCGAGGCCATGGGCGAGGATCAGGTTCACTGCACTCTGAGCTCGAACAGCAGAAGCCCTGCGTTCTCGAGCTCAACCTCCCAGGCACCCGGCAGGTCGGCCACGAAGGCGAGTTGCGCAGGCCGGGAGGGGGACACGGGCGTCATCACGTCGTATCCATGAACGTGAACCTCATCGTCGGTGTCGGAGGAGACGTCGATCGCGACGCGCTCGCCGACGGCAACCTCGACGGTGGGCCCGACCCCGTTCACCTCGCCACCCGAAACATCGACCTCGATGACCTGCGAGTCGTCCTGCTGCGTTGCTCCGTCCTCGACCTTGTTGTTGTTGTTGTTGTCTTCGCCTCTGTCTTTGTCTTTGTCCTCGTGTTTCGCAGAGTGGCCGGACCCATCGTTCTCGCTTGGCTCATTGCCTTCGCTCTGTGATCTCGCCGATGCTTTCGGCGGCTCGGCATCGCCGGCGCCGCACGCGCCCAGCGACGTCAGGGCGAGGATCGCCGAAAGCGCGACTGTGCCGGATCTCATCTTCGATCCCATCGCTCCTCTTTCCTCAGGTGTCGTTTGCGCCACCGCCGTAGCGGCGCGCGCCTAAGCGGAAAGCCGAAGGGAAAGAGGAGGTCCCCGCGGGTGAGAACAGCCGATGAGGAGCCGGCGCAGGCCGGGCCGGAGGCAAAGGATGGGGGCCAAGGGTGCGCGCCGGGCGGCCGCACGAGCTCCTCGGTCTCTCAGATGCTCGACTACCCGTTCGAACAGCACGAGGAGTGCGGCCCCGATCAGCGCTGTGATCACCTGGACGACTATCCCCAAGGCGACCGCGGGCTCCCCCATCACGAGATGAAGGTGGCCGTGCGCCAGGGTTCTCTCTGCGGTCTCCAGGAGCACGAAGGAGCACACCTGCAGACCGGCAAGCCTGCCGGTCGTCGACGCGTACAGGCTGCGGTTCGAAGTCGCGCCGCGCAGGCGCTCGGCGCCGTCCCGGAGGCACCCGGCAAGACCTCCCACGAGAGCCGCTAGGGCGAGTGCCACGACCACCGACCACAGCCTGTGACCGGTGCCCTGCAGGAGCTCGGCGCGCTCCTGCTCTCCGGGCTCGACGAGGGCATACGCCAGAATGTGGCCGCCCACCGCTCCAGAGAAGGCCAAAGCCCCCAGCCAGGTGCGCGCCCTGCCGGTGATCTTCAGTGTCATGACATCACTACCCTAAGACCCTTGGTGCGACAACCCGGGTGCCCGGCCTTCGGACTAGGGCTCAGGTCTGCGTGCGGGTTCCGAGGCCTTTCCCCTGGCCGGCCGCCGGCGCGCACCCGGGCGCGATGGCTGCGGTCGCCGGCCGGCGGACAATGCCGGTTGAGTCACTGGTGCTGCGTGCAGCTCTCGGGTGCGAGCGGCCAGCGCCAAGCGGTCCCTGCGCCACAGAACGCTCACTGCTGCGACCGTCACAAGAGTCGCCGCCCCTCCGAGAACGAAACCGGCCCGAGGCCCCCACGCCTCTGCCGCCCAGCCGATCAGCGGAGCGCCGATCGGAGTGGTGCCGAGGAAGAGCAGCGCATACACGGCCATGACCCGGCCGCGCATGTCCCGGCTCGAATTGAGCTGAAGGTTGGAATTAGCCGTGGCGATGAACAGGATGCTCGCAACACCCGTCGGGAGCAGCACCACTCCCAGCAGCCCAAGAGAAGGCGCGGTCGCGGCGAGCAGCTCCAAGACACCGAAAGCGGCGGCCGCACCGAACAGAAGGCCCATGGTGGGGTGCTTGCGCGCCGCGCTGAACAACGCGCCCAACAGTGAACCTCCGGCCATGATCGCGGTGAGCAGCCCGAAGGCGTCGGCGCCGCGGTGGAAGACAAAGCGGGACATGAGCGGAAGCACGACGCTGAAGTTGAGCCCCAAGCTCGACACGATTGCGACTAGAAAAAGGGTGTATCTAAGCCGGGGTTGATTCCATACGTAGCGAAATCCCGCACGGATTTGGCCCTTCTCCCTGGAGATCGGGGCTTGCCGGTGCAGCTGTGAAGTCTGCATCAAGGCGTAAGCCGCTATGACGCCGGAATAGGTGATGGCGTTGCCCAGGAACGCCCACGGCAGCCCGACCGTCTCAATAACTACGCCGGCAAGCGCAGGGCCGAATATGCGAGCTCCATTGAAGACTGCGCTGTTTAGGCTGACCGCGTTCGCGACTCCCTCGGTGCCGACCATCTCGGTTACGAACGACTGCCGGGCCGGCATATCGAGCGCACTGACCGTGCCCATCGCGAAGGTCAACGCGAAGACCATCCATAGTTGAGCCGTCTCGGTCGCCGTCAACGCCCAGAATGCGAGTGCGAAAAACGTAAGCACTGACTGCGTGCAGATCAGGAGGCGGCGTTTATCGAAGCGGTCGGCAAAGACCCCTCCCCACATGCCGAACAGCAGCATGGGCAGAAACTGAAGCGCGAGGTTCGCTCCGACCGCGATTCCGTCACCGGACAGCCGAAGCACGAGCCACCCGAGCGCAACTGTTTGCATCCAGGTGCCGCTCATCGAAACGAGCGTTCCGAAGAAGAAAAGACGATAGTTACGAACTTGCAGCGAGCTGAAAGTGCTCAACAGCGTTTTGTGCAGTCTTGTCATCCAGTCCCTTCGGCTCGGGCAAGCGCATCACCCGTCGCCGAAAGAGAGCGGCGTACCTGCTGGGTATTGGTGTGTGCGTCATGGCAGAGTGTCATCACTTGGTGCAACCAAATGGCGGGTCCAAATAGTCCCTTATCCTTATGACGAGCCAAGAGGACGAGCCGGGGTTCCGGCCGGAAGGTCACGGGCAGGGAGGTGACGGCGACGGAAGAAAAGGTTTTGTTCTTTCCAACCTGCCTTGCGGATTTGCTGTTTCCGGATGCTGCTCGCGCCGCCAAATCCGTGCTCGAGCGCGTGGGGTGCAAGGTTACCCTTCGGCCCGGCGCGGTGTGCTGCGGCCAGCCTGCATGGAACTCGGGGCACGTACCCGAGGCGCGCCGGGTTGCCGTGGGGGCGTTGCGGGCGCTCGAGGGAACCGAGCCGGTCGTGTTGTGCTCGGGATCGTGCGCGACCATGATGCACGAATACTGGCCCGAGTTGTTCGAGGGTACCGAGCACGCGGACGGGGCGGAGGCGGTGGCCCAGCGCGTCCATGAGTTCTCGTCGTTCGTTGCCGGGCGGCTGGGGGCCGGGCGGCTCGGGCCTGGGCGGCTCGGGGCCGACGATCCAGGGGAGCAGGCCCTCTGCTACCACGACTCCTGCCACATGCTGCGGGGGCTGGGGATCAAGGACGCACCCCACAGCCTCCTCGACAAGATCGAAGGGGTCGAGGTGCGGCCTCTGGACGCGCCCGAGCGGTGCTGCGGCTTCGGGGGAACCTTCAGCCTGCGCTATCCGGAGCTCTCGGCTGCGATGGCCGACGAGAAAGTCGACGACGTGATCGCCAAGGACGTGGCCACCCTCGTGGCTGCAGACCTCGGCTGTCTGATGCAGATCTGCGGGCGCGCCGAGGCGCGGGGAATTGCGCTCCGCGGCCGCTATATCGCCGAGGTAGTCGAGGCCGCAATGGACGATGGCACCGACGCTACATGAGCGAGTCCTACGACTACTCGAGGGGATTCGCCGAGCGCGCCGCCGTCTCGCTGGCCAATCCCGGCCTCCGGCGCTCCATCGCCACCGCCACCGAACTCCAGACGGCCAACCGGCTCGCCGGCCTGACCAGCCTGAAGGACCCCGAGGCGATGCGTACCCTCGGATCGCAAATCCGCGCCTCGGTCATGTCGCGGCTCGACGAGCATCTCGAACGGCTCGCCGAGAACTGGATCGCGGCCGGCGGAGAGGTCTTCTTTGCAGCCGATGACAAAGAAGCGAGCTCCTACGTGTGCTCGGTTGCGACGCGCGCCGGCGCCAAGACCGTCGTGAAGTCCAAATCGATGGCGTCTGAGGAGATCGCCCTCAACAACGCCTTGAATGCGGCCGGGATCGAGGCAATCGAGACCGACCTCGGCGAATACATCGTCCAGCAGGACGGCGGCCATCCCAGCCACATCGTCGCTCCTGCTATCCATAAGTCCAAAGAGGATGTCGCCGAGCTGTTCTCGGCCATCGCCGGTGAGAAGCTGCCGGTGGACACGGTCGCACTCATGAAGTTCGCACGGGGCGTCCTGCGCGACAAGTTCCTGAACGCCGAGATGGGCGTCTCGGGAGTCAACTTCGCGGTCGCCGACCCCGGCGCGATCTGCTTGGTGACCAACGAGGGAAACGGCCGGATGTGCACCTCCTTGCCCCCCGTCCATGTGGCGATCATGGGCATGGAGAGGCTGGTCGCCGACTGGGAACAGCTCGCAGTGATGCTTGCGCTGCTCGCTCGGAGCGGAACCGGCCAAAAGCTCACCCAGTACACGTCCTTGCTGCACGGGCCCCGCCACTCCGGAGAAACAGATGGCCCCGAGGAGTCACATCTCGTGATC
>JALZIO010000105.1 GCA_030860245.1 Actinomycetota bacterium
AAGCTCGCCGGCTCGCCCACCGAGGGTGCATCGAGCCCGGGCGACAAGGACATCGCCGTCATTGCCGAGGCGCCGGGCGAAGGGATGTTCACCAACACTGATTTGTATCGCATGCCGGACTATCTTCGGGAGGTTTCCGGCCTAAGCGAGGACGTGCACACCACCGACATCGGAGACGGGCTGTTGGATTCCGCGTGGATGGGGCACGAGATCCTCGAAGACCCCTCCCTGCTTCACTTCACCCCCGCATGGGTTCTCTACCAGACCCGCCTGCTCGAGGCCCTCGTGGATCGAGAGGAAATGGGGAGCGACGAAGTCCCGGATCTGCTCTTCACCAACTACAAGTCGATCGACGAGGTCGGACATCGCTACAACATGATCAACCCGGAGATGAAGGCCATCGTCGGCTACTCCGATCGGGGCCTCGAGGAGCTCACCGGCTGGCTGGACGACGAGGTCGGCCGGGGGCGCTGGGTCCTGGCCTTCACGGCCGATCACGGCCAGGCCCCGGCGGCCGAGGTGGTCGGAGCCTGGCCGATCCACATCGTGACCCTGGTGGATGGGCTCGCGGATCGGTTCGGCGTCGACCCCGGCGAGTTGGTTCAGGCGCAGCGCCCGACGGGTCTGTGGCTGAACCGTTCCCTCCTGGCGGCGAATGGGATCACCCTGGAGGCGATGGCCGACTGGCTCACCGCATACACACTCGAGGCGAACATCCCGGAGGGGACAACCCCTCCCGAGGAATATGGGAGCCGCCTGAAGGAGCAGATCTTCGAGGCCGTCTTTCCCGCACGCTGGCTTCCCGACATCCTGGCCTGCGCCACGGGGGACGGCGGATGACCCCCCCGAACCTGCTCTTTCTGGCCATCGACTCGCTGCGCGCCGACGCGATCCTCGGTGACCACATCCCCACGCCCAACATCGACGCTCTCGCCCGGGCCGGAGCGAGCTTCCTTCAGTGCGTGTCGACCTCGACGACGACAACGCCCTCGTTCTCCTCCATCCTGACGGGGTGCTATCCGCCCAAGCACGGCGTCAGGGGCCTGCAGGGCTATTCACTGTCTTCGGCGCTCGAGACCATGGCGGAAACCTTCGACCGCGGCGGCTATCACACGTATGCCGAGGTGACCGGGCCACTGCTGCCCGAGACCGGGATCCTGCGGGGGTTCAAAGACGCACGCCACCGCCAGGCCTACCGAGTGCCCTTCTTCAACTGGCGGGAGCCCACCCTCGACAAGCTGGCTTCGCTCGAGGCCCCGTGGTTCATGCTCCTTCACATCTGGGAGGTCCACCGCCCCTATAGGTCGCCTCCAGATTTCACGAAGCGTTACGACAAGGGCGGCTATGAGGCCGCGGTGGCCGCCACGGACAGATGGCTGGAACCCCTCTTCGGCGCTCTCCCGGCCAACACGGTAGTGGCCGTCACCGGGGATCACGGCGAAGAGTATCCGGGGTCGCGCCTCGAACGGGGGGTCAACCGCGCCGTGCGCGACGCCCGCCGGAGGCTCAAGGTGAGCAGGTGGGCGCCGGGCCTCGACAAAAGGATGGGCCGGGATGCGCTAGGCCACGGCTTCGGGCTCAACGAGCCTCAGGTGCGGGTGCCCCTTGTGATCTCCGGTCCGGGCATCGATGCCCGGACGGTGCCGCAGCAGGTCCGTCACGTCGACCTGCTGCCGACCTTCGCCGGTCTCTGCGGGATCGAGCCGCCTCCGGGCATCGACGGCCGCAGCCTGCTGCCCGCGATGCGGGGGGAACCGCTCCTTGAGGAGCCGGCTTACATGGAGGCGGTCGGGGTCAAGCTGGGCGGCGAGAACATCGTGGGCGCCCGGACATCCGGGTGGAAGCTGCTGAAGCCGTCCGCAGGGGGGGCTTCCCTTTATCGGTTGGACGGCGTCAAGGGCCCGGACGAGAAGCGCAACGTCCTCAGGGACAACCCGGGCCCGGCCGGTGAGCTCGGTAGGTTCATCGAGCAGATCGCTGCATCCGAGGTTGCGGCTACGACGTCCGGGATGACCGACGCCGAGGAGGCCGTCGTCGAGCAACATCTGCGCGACCTCGGGTATCTGTAACCGTGGCTGGCCACGCGGGGCGGATCCCACCCTTTTTCATCGTCGGATCGGCGCGCTCGGGTACCACCCTGCTGCGCCTGATGCTCAACGCCCACCCCGAGGTGGCGATACCGCCGGAGTCGCGCTTCATCACCGAGATGTGGCAGGACATGCTCGAGGTGGAGGTCGAACCGGTGCTCGGCGACCTGGCGCGGCACGACCGCTTCCGCCTGTGGGAGCTGTCGATCGAGGAGGTACGGGCCGAGCTGGACGGCCCCACGGCCCGCTATACGGAGGTGATGGAGGCGCCCTACCGGGCGTGGGCGCGCCGGCGCGACAAGCCCTTCTGGGGGGACAAGACCCCGCGCTATGTCGAAAACATCCCGTTGCTGGGCGGGCTGTGGCCGCCGGCCCGCTTCGTCCATCTGGTACGGGACGGGCGCAACGTGGCGCTGTCGTACGCCGACGTCGCATTCGGCCCCAAGACGCTGGCAAAGGCGGCGGGGCTGTGGGCCCGGCGTGTCCGGGCGGGAATGGAGGCGGGACGCGCCCTGGGTCCGGGCCGCTACCTCCAGATGCGCTATGAAGATCTGGTGGAGGCTCCCGAACGCCATGCGAGGACGCTGTGCGGCTTCCTCGGCCTGCCGTTCGATCCCGTGGTGCTCGACTATGTCGAGC
>JALZIO010000113.1 GCA_030860245.1 Actinomycetota bacterium
CTCCTGGTCCGAATATCCCTGTGACTTCAAGTAGTTGCGCACGTTCATCGTGCTAGGAGGAACTTCGGTTGCGACATTCCAGTAAGCGTGGTCATAGGCCTGACCGTGCACGAGGATGACCGGGTTGTAATTGAGCTGCTTACCTTTGGCGAGGCCTCCAAACCCGCCGATTTCCCACTTCCACTCCGAGTCGAGCGGAGGAGCGAAGTCGGCAGCGAACTGCTTGGGAGCTGGGCCTGAGGGCTTGCGGTGGGCGAACTGGTGATCTGCGCTTACGGGAACAGTCAAACCCATCAGTGCGGCGGCAACTATCCCTATGACAGACCGTCTCAAATCTTCCTCTCCCTTCCCCGCCAATGCTCCGCGCGCAAATCGTGCTTGCGGACTTTTCCCGCCGGAGTTCGGGGCAGGGGCTCTGTTCTGATTTCGACGGACCGCGGCGTCTTGAACTTCGCCAGAATCCCTTTGCAGTGGGCGATGACATCTTCACCGCTGATTACCGAGCCTTCCTTGGGAACGATCACGGCGTGCACTGTCTCGCCCCAGCGGTCGTCGGGAATCCCAAATACGGCTGCCTCCGCTATACCGGGGTGCTGGTAAAGAGAGTTCTCGACCTCTGCCGGGTAGATGTTCTCCCCTCCCGAGATGATCATGTCGGTCTTTCGGTCTATGACGTAGAAGTAGCCGTCCTCGTCCGTGCGGGCGACATCGCCGGTATGAAGCCAGCCGCCCTTGATCGCGTCGGCGGTCGCATCTTCTCTCTGCCAGTACCCCTTCATGACAATCGGCCCCCGCGCAACTATCTCGCCGGTGGCTGGTGGCTCGAGCAGCTCTCCCTCATCACTCATCAGCCGGGTATCTGTGAAGAAGTAAGGCTGACCTGCCGACCCCTGCCGCCCGCCGGCTTCCTCCATGGGCAATAGGAGCGCGTTGGGGGCCAGCTCGGTAGAGCCATAACCCTGCACGATCTCTATGCCCCGGTCCGAATAGGTTTCTAGGAGAGCCTCCGGCATGGGTGCACCCCCAACGACCATTTGCCGGACAGATGAAAGATCGCGGCTCTCGAATCCCTCGACCTGACTCAGAAACAGATACGTGGCCGGGACGCCCATCATCCACGTGACGCGTTTTCGCTCTATGAGGTCGAGAGCTCTCTTCGCATCGAACGACTTTTCGAGCAGGACCTTGCCGCCCTTGAGCAGCACCGTAAGGGTGTTGATGTTCCATCCGCCGATGTGGAACATCGGGAGGAAAACGAGACTCACATCGTCGGAGGAAAACTGTGACGCAACGATCATGTTGAGATTTGCCCAGAAGAAGTTGCCATGGGTCAGAACCGCACCCTTGGGTCTTCCGGTCGTGCCGCTCGTGTACAGGATCATGAGCGGATCGTCGAAGCTGCTTCGATCTGAAGGTTCCGCCTGCCGATCACCGGCCGCCCCTTCGGGCTGAAGTTCGATGACTCTTTGGGAGAACAAGCCCTTCGCGGCCTCCAGGTATTCGTCTGAAGCGAATAGCACCGACGGCGAGGAGTCCTTCAGCTGCCATGCCATCTCTTCTGGGGAAAGTCTCCAGGAGACGGGGGCCAGCACGAGCCCCAGCTTCGCGCACGCGAAAAACAGCCCCAGATACTCGGGACGATTCTCCGAAAGGACTGCAACCCGGTCGCCCTTCTTGAGGCCTTCAGACTCGAGGACCGATGCGAATGCATTCGAGCGGTCGTTCAGCTGGGAATAGCTGATCAACTCGTCCTCGAACTCCACCGCCGTCCGCCCCGGCGTGAGGTAGGCGCGTCGGCTTATCCAAAAGCCGATCGAGTCCGGGTTGAAGCCGTTACTTGGCGTTGCCGGCACCGTTCAAGCCGTTGGCGATCAGGTCGAGCATCGTGTCGAGGACCTTCTTTGGAACGCGGCCCCCGCCGTCCAAAAGAATCCATCTGACTCCCACCAGGTCCCCCATTCCCATCAAGCACCAGGCGACGACTTCGGGATCGAGGTCTCTAACCTGGCCGGAAGCCGCTGATGCCTCCAGGCCTTTTTGATATCCCTCGGCGAAAGTCCTGTAGTAATCGCTGAACGCTTTGCGGTCTACAAACTCTGCCTGTCGAACGATTCGGTAGATGCTGGGATGGCGGCGCACATAGTCGAAGAAGGCCTGATACCCGAGCCGTTCGACTTCGGCTCGCGTGGTAGCGCCCGCAATTGCGGTCTGGAGCTCGTGCCGAAGAGTGCGTCCGATCGATCGCACGAGCTCCGAGAAGATCTGCCTCTTCCCTTCGAAGTACAAGTAGTAGGTTCCCTGGGCAACGCCGGCCCTCCTGGTTATCTCAGAGATCGAAGCAAGGTCGTAGCCCTTTTCCCCAAAGACCTCTTCCGCCACCTCGAGCAGCTTTAGCCGCGTCGATTCACCCTTCTTGGTGAGAGAACCCCCGCGGCCATTTTTCCCCCCAGAGGAGGGCGGGTTCAGGCGCCGGTGGGTTGACTGCGCCATCTAGTCGTTATAGAAAACTGACAGGTGATTCACTAATTACAACCTATTGACGACTCGGAGCGCAAGATAGTCCTCGAATCTTCTTCATCTGCCGGCATCGCGGATCTCGGATGGTATGCCCCAGAGCAGTTCATGAGCGCTACCGAGATAAGCGCCAAGAGCGGGATCCCCGAAGACGTCCTCCGGGAGAAATTCGGGATTGCCGGCAAGCACATTGCCGCTACGGACGAGCATGTAACCGACATGTGCGTGTCTGCAGCCGCCCCGCTTCTCGAGCGCAACGATCCATCCGAGGTTGATGCGGTCTTGTACTTCGGCTCCCACTGGAAGGATTACTTGATCTGGCAGGCCGCTCCGATGATCCAGGAACGCCTCGGAATCGAGGGTTTTTCCATCGAGGCCGTGAATGTTTCGGCCGGAGCGCCCATCGCAGTGAAGCTGGCGAGCGACATGCTGAGGTCCGATCCAAGTCTGCGGTCCATCTTGTTGGTGGGGGCCTCCAAGGAATCGCATCTGCTCGACTACTCCGATTCCGCGTCGCGGTTCATGTTCAACTTCGGCGACGGCGCGGCGGCCGCCATCATGACACGAGGACTCCGCCGGAATGCCGTGTTGGGATCGAGCATCCTCACCGACGGCTCCTTCTCCGAGCACGTTCGTATGCAGGGCGGTGGAAGCAAGCATCCGGCAAGCGCCGAGAGCGTAAGTGCCGGAATGCACAGGCTCGGACTTGTCGACGGTGCCGAGATGAAGTCGAGACTCGATCCAATAACACTCAAGAACTTCCTGAGAGTCTCCACCGAGGCGCTGGAACGCAGCGGTCTTGGAGTCGACGACATCGACTTGCTTCTCCCGATTCACATGAAGCGCTCTCTTCATGACTCAATACTCCTCGAGCTCGGAGTCGATCAGGAGAATGCCTGGTACCTCGATCACTACGGCCACATGAGTGCGGTAGATCCGCTCATGTCCCTTGCGCAGTGCAGCGAGCAAGGGAAGCTCTCCGAGGGGAGCGTTGTACTTCTGCTTGCAGCGGGGACGGGATATACGTGGGCCGCGACGGTCATCAGATGGGGAGCAGTCTGATGGCGGTTGTGATCGAGCAGAACGTCGATGCCAAGATGCGCGACGGCACGGTCTTGCGTGCCGATATCTACCGCCCATCGGAAGAGGGCAACTACCCAGTGCTTGTGCAACGAACTCCCTACAACAAGGAGTTCTGGCCCTTTACCGCTGCCATGCTCGATCCACGAAAAGCGGCCTCGAGTGGCTACGTGGTTGTCATCCAGGATGTGAGAGGGCGGTGGGCGTCCGACGGTGATGAATTCATTCCGTACGTCAATGAGATGGACGACGGGTCCGACACCGTCGATTGGGCCGCAAAGCTTCCATGGTCCGACGGCAACGTGGGCGCGTACGGAATGTCATACATGGGAGAGACAGCCTGGCATATCGCGTACGCGAGGCCAGAGGCGTTGAAAGCAATCTCTCCCTGGACGGCCCCGCATTCCTGGGAAGACCACATGTGGCGCGGCGGCGCGTTCATGCTCGGTCTCGTAGTTAGCTATGCCCTGGGAATTGGCGCATCGGTCCTTCCGCGAAAAAAGATCGGCCGTCCGGAGTTCATTGAAGAGTTCATCCAGCTGTTCGACAATGTCGACAACTTTCGGAACGTCGTAACGCATCTACCAATCAACAAGATGCCCGCACTGCGGCCCGGCGACCAGGAGTTCATTCCTTTCGTCTTCGATTGGATGAGCCGACTTCCTGGCGACGAGTTCAACCAGCAGATTCTCAAGGAGCGGTTGCATACGCAGGTCCAGGTACCAGCCCTCATTGTGTCGGGGTGGCACGATGTAACCATCGGGCACGACCTGGCCCATTACGCGGCGACGCGGGATGCAGGTGCCAACGAGGACTCGAGAAAGTTCACCAAGCTAATCATCGGTCCGTGGTCGCACGCGAACGTCGCATCGTTCATGCCGGTCGTCGGCGACATCGATTTCGGAACGAGAGCTTCCGGCGCACTCCTCGACCTCAAGGAAGATCTAACCGCTTTGCAGTTGCGTTGGTTCAATCGCTGGCTGAAGGGGGAGCGCAACGGGATCGATGAAGAGCCACCCGTCAAGATCTTCGTTCAAGGGCTGAACCGCTGGAGAGATGAAAGCGAATGGCCT
>JALZIO010000156.1 GCA_030860245.1 Actinomycetota bacterium
TACCGCGAGCTCGAGGACAGCATCGTCGAGGTCAGGCGGCACAAAGAAGAGGCGATCGAGTCTCAGAATTTCGAGCGCGCCGCCGGGTATCGCGACGAAGAGAAGCAGCTGATCGAGGAACGCTCCCTCAAAGAGGTCGAGTGGCGCACCGCCGAAGGTGAGGCACTGGCGGAGGTCAACGAAGAAGAGATAGCAGAAGTGCTGTCGTCCTGGACCGGCATCCCCGTCACCTCCTTGACCGAGGAGGAGACCACCAAGCTCCTGCGGATGGAAGAAGAGATGCACAAACGCATCGTTTCCCAGGAAGACGCAATCGGCGCGGTGTCACGCTCGATCCGCCGAACGCGCGCAGGGCTCAAGGATCCGAAGCGCCCGGCGGGTTCTTTCATATTCCTCGGACCCTCCGGCGTCGGCAAGACCGAGACGGCAAAGGCGTTGACCGAGTTCCTCTTCGGCGACGAGAACGCGCTCATTCAGCTGGACATGAGTGAGTACATGGAAAAGCACACCGTCAGCCGGCTCGTGGGTTCGCCGCCGGGTTACGTGGGTTATGAAGAGGGTGGCCAGCTAACCGAGGCCGTCCGGCGCCGTCCCTACTCCGTGGTGCTGCTGGACGAGATCGAAAAGGCGCACCCGGATGTCTTCAACACGCTGCTGCAGATCCTCGAGGACGGCCGGCTCACCGATGCCCAGGGACGCACCGTCGACTTCAAGAACACAGTGATCATCATGACCTCGAACCTGGGGACCCAGAATCTGCGCAAGCCCGCGATGGGCTTTGGTCAGGCGAGCTCCGAGCTCACCTACGACAAGATGCGAGAGCGGGTCGAAGATGAGCTCAAGCGGAACTTCCGTCCCGAGTTCCTCAACCGCATCGACGAGGTCATCGTGTTTCACGAGCTCTCGGAAGCCGAGGTCAAGTCCATCGTCGATCAGCTGATCAGGCGGGTCTCGAACCAGCTCGAAAGCCGCGATGTGGCGATCGAGCTCACCGACGCCAGCAAGACCCTTTTGGCCAAGCGGGGCTACGACCCGACCTTGGGAGCCAGGCCGCTCCGACGGTCGATCCAGCGCCTGGTCGAGGATCCGGTGTCCGAGAAGATCTTGTGGAAGGAGTACGAGGCAGGCGACACGATCATTGTGGACGTCGAGCCCAACGACAAAGGCGAAGACGAGATCGTGTTCCGCAAGGCCGAACGATCCCCAGACCACCCGCCGGTCGAGCTGGCGGGCGTCGGCGAAGGGGACTCGGAGTCGCTGCCCGAATCCTGAACTGATTGTCCAAAGAACAGAGGCCCGGCCGAAGAGCCGGGCCTCTCCGCGACCGGGGCACCGGTCTCCGGGCACGGCCGGAATTTTGTCTCACGGCCCCAATAGGTTGAGATCATGCGTCTGACCGTCCAGGATCCCGCCCCCCGCCACCCCAGCGCCGCACATGTATGTGCGGCCTGCGGATTCACCTCTGCCCGGTGGTTCGGGCGCTGCCCGGAGTGCGGCGAGTGGAGCAGCGCCCGGACTTCGTCCGCCTCCACAGCCAGCCCTGCGATCACCTCGCTCGTACTCGATGGGCCGCCCCCTGCGCGTGTGGTCACCGGTATGGACGAGCTGGATCGGGTGCTCGGCGGGGGCCTCGTTGCCGGGAGCGCGGTCCTGCTCGCCGGCGAGCCCGGGATCGGTAAATCCACCCTTGTGCTGCAGCTGATGGACGGAGTCATAGCGCAGGGCCGGCGAGCTCTTCTTATGACGGGCGAGGAATCGGTGGCACAGGTGGCGCTGCGGGGCGCACGACTCCATGTCGCGTCCGACCGGTTTCTCGTGGCGGCGTCCTCGTCGCTCGAAGAGGTTTTGGCGGCCTCCTTGAGTCAACGACCTGACGTCGTCGTAGTCGATTCCGTTCAGACGCTGCGTGATGGCGGGCTCGAAGCGGCGCCAGGGTCAGTGCTGCAGGTGCGCGAATGCGCGTCGATCCTGGTTGCACATGCAAAGCAAACCGGAACGGTGGTCGTCATGGTCGGCCATGTCACGAAAGAGGGTGCAGTCGCCGGTCCCAAGGCTCTCGAGCATGTCGTCGATGCGGTCCTCACGTTAGAGGGTGAGCGCGACGGCAGCCTCCGCACATTGCGGGTGTCCAAGAATCGTTTCGGATCGTGCACCGAAACCGGGGTCCTCAAGCTCGGGGGCTCCGGGCTCGAGACGGTCGAGGACCCTTCCGCAATGATGCTGGCAGACCGGCTCCCGGGAATCCCCGGGTCGATGGTCTTTCCCTGTCTCGAGGGATCGCGACCCGTCCTGGTAGAGCTCCAGGCGTTGCTGACGCCCACTCCTCAGGCTCAACCGAGGCGCGTGGCGATCGGTGTCGACGGCCGGCGATTGACGCTGCTACTGGGAGTGTTATCGGAGCGCTGTGACGAGAGTTTCCACTCGCAAGATGTGTTTGCCGCGGCTGCGGGCGGCCTTGCAGTACGCGAGCCCGCAGCTGACTTGGCACTGAGCCTTGCGTTGTTGTCGGCCAAGAGCGGCGCCTGCATCGATCAGACGACCACCGCTTTCGGGGAAGTCGGACTCGGTGGCGAGATCAGGAGGGTGCCTGCAGCACAAAGGCGCATCGACGAAGCCCTGCGAATGGGGTTTCGCACAGCGATCGTGCCGCGCGGAAGTGAACGGTCCAGCTCCGGGATGCAGGAGATCAGCGTGGGTGACATCAGGGATGCTTGGCGCGTCTGCACGGGTACATAGGGTTATTCATCGGCGCGCTCGGAGCCCCGAACACGGAGAGCATCGGCCAAGCAGTGCCGAGACCCTAATCGGTGGTGTCGACAGGCCGTGCTACCCTTGATTAGAGCTACTGGAAGACTTTCGAGTCATTCGATGATGTCTGTAGCCTGCGATCGACCTCCAGAAGGGATGTATCTGAGTGCGTTTCCACGTAGGGGACAAGGTCGTCTACCCCCATCATGGGGCGGCAATAATCGAAGGGCTCGAGCAGAAGGAAATGTTCGGCGAGAGCCGCGATTACTACATTCTCAAGCTTGCGTACGGCGAGTTGACCCTGATGGTGCCGATTGATTCCACCGAAGACGTTGGCATCCGCGAGATAACACCGGCAAAAGAAGTACCCAAGGTATTCAAGGTACTCAGAAAGCAGGAAGAAACCACAAACACCACCAATTGGTCGCGACGGTTCAAAGCAAATGTCGAGAAGCTCCGTTCGGGAGACATCTACAAGGTGGCCGACGTCGTGCGCAGCCTTCACCAGCGGGATAAAGAAAAAGGCCTTTCGGCCGGCGAGAAGCGGATGCTGGTCAAGGCTCGGCAGATACTCGTTTCCGAGCTCACCTTTTCCAATGGCTGTGACGAAGAGGAAGCCGAGAGGCTGCTGGACGAGGTGCTCGGATAGCCGAGGCCCCCAGTGCGGCGATCCTGACCGCATTCGGCTCCAACGGGAGGCCGAGTTCGTCCCGGGGGGCGCCGCAGTGGCATCTCCGCAGACTCGGAGCCCAGACCCTCGTGGACTGGTCGTTGAAAACGCTCCTGCAAGCGGGCTGCGAACCTGTCGTGGTCGTGGTTCCCTCAGATCTGAAGGAACAGGCCGCCGCGGTGTGCGGCCGCAATAGTTCGGTGGAGCTCGTCGCAGGAGGGACCTCGGAGCTTTCGTCCGTTCGCCGGGCCCTTCAAATCGTGTCGTCTCCGTCAGTTGTGGTCCACGACGTGACAAGGCCGTTCCTGACTCACGATCTGGTCGGGAAGGTTACCGACGCGCTGCAATCTTCCGACGGCGCCATCTGTGCAGTGCCACTGGACGAGACCCTCAAGCTCACTCATTCAACCCGGGTGAAGTCGACCGTCGATCGAACCGGTTGGTGGCGTGCCCAGACGCCCGAGGCGTGGGACTGTGGCGTGTTGCAGCAAGCTCACGAGCGGGCGCGCTCAGAGGGCGGCACAGTACGTGACAACGCCCAAGTGGTGGCCAAGTACGGCGGGAGCATTGCCGTGATCGCCGGAGCCCGGGCAAACATCAAGATCTCCTCGGCGGCCGACTTCATGCTGGCGGAGGCAATGGCCCACTCGGGCGTGATTTCCGGGAAGACGGGACCGGGGCATTGACCCCGTCGGGGGCGGCGCGCCTGGCCGCCGGCCTTTTGCGATGAACCGTGTGGGCTTGGGTTTCGACTGCCATGCATTCGACTCCGTGAGGTCGCTGATCCTCGGCGGTGTCGTCATTCCGGGCTCCCCCGGTCTGAGTGGACATTCGGACGCCGACGTGCTGAGCCACGCAATTGCCGATGCCTTGTTGGGCGCGGGACGGCTCGGAGATCTCGGGACCATGTTCCCCCCCGACGACCGCTGGCGAGAGGCCTCGAGCCTCGACATTCTCAGTACCACTGCCATGGCTTTGAGAGACAACGGATGCCGGATAGAGAACGTCGACGGGACGGTTGTTGCTCAGTCGCCGAAACTGGCGCCGCACAGAGCCGAAATGACCTCAGCGATCGCCCAGGCACTGGGCCTGCCGGCGTCAGAAGTGTCGATTAAAGCCACGACGACAGACGGGCTCGGCTACACCGGTCGCGGAGAGGGCATAGCGGCAATCGCCGTGGTCCTTGTCGACCAGACTTAAGCTAAGGCGATGAGCATCCGCTTCCACGATTCACGCTTGCGCACAGTGGTCGAGCTGGACACGCGCGATCCTGGACGTGTATCGATGTACGTCTGCGGCCCGACGGTGTACAACTTGATTCACATCGGCAACGCCCGCACCTTCCTCTGGTTCGATTTCATCCGTCAGTACTTTGCGTATCGAGGGCTCCAGGTTACCTACGTGATGAACTACACCGATGTGGACGACAAGATAATCGAACGGGCGAAAGTCGAAGGCAGCACCTCGGACGCAGTCACTGCGAAATACACGCGCGCATTCGAGGATGACATGGCCGCGTTGGGTGTCACCCCTGCGGATGTCTTGAGCCGCGCCACCGATCACATCGGCGACATGGTGAAAGCCATCGAGGGCCTCATCGAGCGGGGCGTTGCATACTCAACAGGCGGTGACGTTTTCTATTCGGTCGAAAAGTTTTCGGGCTACGGCAAGCTCTCCGGTCGTTCACTCGAGGACATGCGTGCAGGCGATCGCGTCGATCCGCATGAAGGGAAAAGCCATCCACTGGACTTCGCCCTGTGGAAAGCGGCGAAGAAGGATGAGCCATCGTGGCCGTCTCCCTGGGGTCCAGGCCGGCCCGGTTGGCACATCGAATGTTCGGTGATGTCGGCCAAATACCTTGGCATGGGTTTCGATATCCACGGTGGTGCGAGCGATTTGATCTTTCCTCATCACGAAAACGAGATTGCGCAGGCGGAGGCACTCGCGGAGTCCGAGCCTTTTGTGCGTCACTGGTTGCACGCTGGTCTGGTGCAGATGGAATCGGTGAAGATGTCTAAGTCGCTCGGCAACGTTGTGCTCGCACGTGAGGTGGTCGCCGCCTACCCAGGCGAAGTGGCGCGCTACTGGGCCTTGACGGGATCTTACAGAACACAACTGTCTTTTTCCGACGAAGCCCTTGCCGATGCGGCTCAGGGGTACGAACGGTGGAGCACGTTCCTGGCAGCGGCGAAGCACGCGCTCGGCCCCGACATGCCGCCGGCGCCACAACTCCTGCGCCGCCCCGAGGGTGCGGACGGGCTGGTCGGACCCGGGGCGGAGTACATTGGGCGCTTCATCGAAGCTCTTGATGACGATTTCAATTCCTCTCAGGCTTTCGCCGTGGTGCACGAGCTCGTGCGCGAGGCGAATCGGCGCATCGAACCCGCACAACGGGGGGAAACCGAAGACCGCGAGGTGCTGGCTTCGCTCGCGGAGGCCTTTGCGGAGATGACCACGATGATGGGGTTTAGCTTCGGACCGATGGAGTCTCCAAAGTTGGTGGACGATCTCGTCGAGTACCTGTTGGAGCTTCGCGATGTGGCCCGCCGCGAGAAGGAGTTCGAGCGCGCCGATGCCATTCGGTCGCGCTTGACCGCGATGGGAGTCGCAATCGAAGATACGCCTGCAGGCGCCCGCTGGCGTCTTACCCCCGTTCCAAGAGAGGGCGGGTGAAGGGCGAGGCGCCTCCGGTCCTGGCCGGTCGCCGGCCGGTCCTCGAGTTGTTGCGCGCCGGCCAGAGCGCCGAACGGATCTTGATCGCCAAGGGCCACGCCCCTTCCAACATCGTCAACGAGATACGCAGGCGCGCCGACCGGGCCGGCGTCCCCATGCAAATCGTGTCCTCGTCGGAGATAGAAGGCCTTGCCGGTGACGTCAATCATCAGGGGGTCATCGCACTTACCGCCCGCTATCGCTACACCCCACTCGAGTCTCTCCTCCGAGGAGAGTCGCCGGCCCTCTTGTTCTTGGACGGCGTCACAGATCCGCATAACCTTGGATCGCTCCTCAGGAGCGCCGATGGGGCGGGTTTCTCAGGCGTGGTGATTCCCGCCCGCCGGACGGTGCAGGTGACGGCCGCCGTCAGGCGGGTTTCCGCCGGGGCCGCCGAGATCGTTCCCGTGGCCAGGGTCCACAACCTCGCCCAGGCTCTGGAAACGGCGCGGGCGGCGGGGCTGTGGATCCTGGGACTCGACTCTGAGGCAGAGGACGACATCTGGTCGTCCGACCTGGCCGAGCCCCCCGTCGGAATCGTCGTGGGCTCCGAGGACAAAGGTATGGGCGCAAAGACCAAGGAACGCTGTGACGCCCTGGTGCGGATACCCCAACGCGGCCGCTTGGCCTCGCTGAACGTCGCAGTGGCGGGAGCGATTGCAATGTATTGCTGCATGCCGGGTTCGAGGTCCGGCGCCGGGATGCGTTCGGGGGGGTCGAGCGGCGCGCGGTCCTAGAACCGGTGGTAGAGGGGAGTTTCCCGGCGACGCTCCAGATTGTCTGGCTAAGCGGAGCAGAGTCGTCGCCCCAAAGAAAGGATCCTTCCCATATACCGAGCGATCGTTAGGTTCAAGGTTGAGGTCACATGGGAAAGGCAAGGACGGCTGCGCCACTACAGGCAAAGTCACGAGACAAACGGCAAGAGGCGTTAACCTGAAGGTGCCAGGCTGGAGTAGCTCAGTCCGGTAGAGCAGCCGCCTTGTAAGCGGCCGGTCGCAGGTTCGAATCCTGTCTCCAGCTCGTCGAACCACCCAGGTGATGCGGGCCGGCAAGAGGTCAACGAGGACCTAGGAGCTGATGGGACACCAGGAGCAGTCAGACGCCTCACATGAGTCGGCGTGGGAGACCGCGTTGGCTCAACTCGATGAGGTCGCCGAGCTCATGGGACTGGCTCCCGGTGTCCACCAACTGCTGAGGGCCCCCAAGAGGGCACTCACGGTATCGGTGCCCTTTCGGTTGGATGACGGTTCCACGCGCGTGTATCAGGGCCATCGCGTCCAGCACAACGTCACCAGAGGTCCGGCAAAAGGCGGCATCCGTTACCACCAGGACGTCACAGTCGATGAGGTCAAGGCCCTCGCGATGTGGATGACATGGAAATGTGCGGTGACGGGCATACCTTTCGGCGGTGCTAAAGGCGGGGTCGAGGTCGATCCTCGGAAGCACTCCCGGGGCGAGCTCGAGCGAATGACTCGGCGCTACGCCTCCGAGATCCTTCCGTTGATCGGGCCCGAGCGAGACATTCCCGCCCCCGACATGAACACCGACGAAGAGATCATGTCGTGGATCATGGACACCTACTCGGCGAACAAGGGCTACTCCGTCCCCGGAGTGGTCACCGGCAAGCCGGTGGCGATCGGCGGATCAAAGGGCAGGGGCGGCGCAACTTCACGCGGTGTGATGTACATGATTTTCTCGGCGCTTCGGTCCAGGGGCTTGGCGATCGAGGAGGTCTCGATCGCCATCCAGGGATACGGAAAGGTCGGCGGCCGCGCCGCCCAGATGCTTCACGATGCGGGATGCCAGGTGGTTGCCATCTCCGACGTCGAGGGTGGCCTGTACAACCCCAAAGGACTCGACCCCGAAGCCATCAACCGGCACAAGCAGGGTGCGGGGACGGTGTCGGGCTACCCGGGAGCCGACTCGATCACGAATCCCGAGCTGCTCGAGATCGATTGTGATGTGCTGGTGCCGGCCGCGGTTGAAGGCGTCGTCACCGTGAAGAACGCCGACAGGGTGCGGGCGGACATCGTGTGCGAGGCAGCAAACGGCCCCATCACTTTCGAGGCCGACAAGGTCCTGAACGACCGGGGCGTCTTTGTTGTGCCCGACATCCTCGCCAATGCAGGCGGTGTCGTCGTCTCCTACTTCGAATGGGTGCAGGATATCCAGGCTTACTTCTGGTCCGAAGAGGACGTCAACGATCGTCTCCGGGACATCCTGGAGCGCGCCTACGGCGAGGTCGAGACGCTGGCCAAGGAGAAGGGGCTGACGTTGCGACAGGCTGCCCATTGGATCGGTGTCGGCAGGGTCGCCGAAGCCCACCTGACGCGGGGCCTCTTTCCCTAGATATCCGGAGAGCGAGCGTTCGGCGGCTCTAATCTGCAGACGTGGGAGTGCTCGGACAAAAAGACAAAGACATCCTCGAGTTCGAGCGGTCGTGGTGGAAGCACGCCGGCGGCAAAGAGCATGCCATCAGGGAGCGCTTCGACCTATCCACCACCCGCTATTACCAACTGCTCAACGAGCTGGTTGAGAAGCCCGAGGCCGAGGCTCACGATCCGATACTCGTCAAGCGGCTCAAGCGTCTGCGCGTCTACCGGCAAAAGCAGCGGGTCGCCCGCCTTCTGGGCTCGAACTATTCGCCGGGCCGGAGCTGAAGCTACTGCCGGACGGACTGAGAGGAGGGGAGACGCCAACCTCTCAGTAGAATCCGGGGGTGGGGCGTCATTCCGCAGGCAATCAGTGGGCCTTTTATCGTTCCGTCACGAGATGGGTGCTGCCGTGGGTCCTCATTGCGGCACTCATAGGTGCGGGTCTGTGGTTCGTGGGGCGCCGGGAGGCGGACACGGTCACAGCCGGGCCTTCGTCGGCCACGTCACCGACGCCCGACGAGAGCGTGAGCCCGGCCTCATCGCCAAGCCCAACGTCCGGCCCGAGCCCCTCTGGAGGGACTGAGGATGGAGGGACTGAGGAGGACGAGGGCGGGCAAGTCCGACCGCTCATCACCGACGATGTGACCGTACAGGTGCTCGATTCCATCGGGTCGGACGATGCGCAGGACCGCATGGTCGATCGTCTGGTCGCTCTTGACTTCGCAGTCCCGTTCGTGGCAGAGGCATCGACGACCTACAGGAGCACGACGGTGTTCTGGTCCTATCCCGAAGCGGAGGCGGCGGCGAAAAGGCTGGCGGAGCGCTTTGGCTGGGAAGCGGACCCAAGGCCCGGCAACCTTTCCTCCGGGGTCACCATTCACGTCGTCGTAGGTCGCGACGAGGCCGTGGGATGACACTCGGACACCGGAGAGTGTGGTCCGACTCGCCCGAGAAGGCCGGGCTTTTCTTGGATTTTGACGGGACATTGTCCGAGATCGTCGACGAGCCCTCGGCGGCCCGACCCCTTGCCGGGATACCCTCGCAGATAGTGCGTCTGTCCCGCCGGCTCGGACTGGTTGCGGTGGTGTCGGGTCGGACCGCGAAGGAGCTGCTCGATTGGTTCGGCCCCCACGTCGAGCTGTGGGGACTGTATGGGGCGGAGCGCTCGATCGATGGGGTCATCAGCGTCTCCGACGAGCTGGCATCCTACGAACCGCAGATCAACAAGATCCTCCAAGAGGCCGAACGGCGCGCCGAAAGCCTAGGCATCGAAGGGCTGCTGGTCGAGGACAAGGGTTATATGGTGGGCCTTCACTGGCGCAAGGCGGCGGATCGCGCCGGTGCCGCCGAGGCCATGACCTCGCTCGCCGACGAGTTGGCCGCTGAGCACAACCTCGTCCAAGCGCCCGGGAAGTGCGCGCTCGAGCTTCGCCCACCGGTGGAATGGTCCAAGGGCGATGTCGTGAGCGCTCGCTCGTCCTCGGCCGGCCTCGAAGGAGCGGCGTTCGTGGGGGATGATCGTGGTGACCTCTCGGCTTACGACGCGCTCGATCGACTCGATGGTGAGGGGCTTTCCACCGTAAGGGTTGGTGTGCGCTCTCCCGAGTCCCCTCCGGAGCTGCTCAGGCGCGCCGACGTGGTCGTGGACGGCCCCACCGGAGTGCTGAGGTGGCTGCGCGCCCTCGCTGGTTAGTTTTGGGCCGCCGGGTTCGTAGTCGGCTCGCCGTGATCGCGGATCGCCGCTAGATCCTCGAGTTGGATGTTGATCCACTCCTGGGGCTTGCTCGCGCCGACCGTGTCCTTCAGCCGGGCAGCGCGATCGAAGCGCTGCCCCATGGGCATGTCCAGCGCCTCCTCCAGTGCCGCAGCGGTCGACTCGATGCTGAGAGGGTCATCGATGGCGACAGACTCGTCACCCAGCTCGCTAAACGAACCGGCGCTTCTCGACAACACGAGCACCCCTGCGGCCTCGTTGACCGCAGCGCCTTCCTTCGAAACGAGATTCATGCCATCCATGATCGAGTTGACGAGCAGAACGTCATAGACCATTAGCGCGCCCATCGTGCGCGGGAAATCGTTCTCCATGAACAGGTCGATCGCGCCGTGATGGCGGCTGTTGACTTGAGCGGCGGCGTCGATGACCTCCGCCGTGTATGACTGATACTCCTCCATCGACTGGCGGGAGGGATAAAGGCAGGCAACGAAGCGAGCCCTGCCGGCCAGGTCGGGACGGCGGTCCAAAACCTTGCCGTAGGCGCGGAACCCGCGCACTATGTTCTTGGATGGCTCGGTTCTGTCGGCCCGGACCAGCAATGGCCCGGGGGTCTCCTCGACGAATCTCTGCGACCACATCTTGGCGTCGTCGCTCGCAGCGGTGGCGCGCAGCTCATCGGCGTCGACCGGTATCGGATAGGCGCGCACCCAGCTGCGGCGGCCTTCGAACTCGACCACGCCCGCCGAGCGATCGACTTGGGCACCGATCTCCTCGCAGCACTCCAGGAAACCTTCCACCCACGGTGCGACGTGGAATCCCACCAGGTCCGCTCCGAGCATGCCCTCGATGATGCGGCGGGGGATAGGTCGTGGCAGGCGCCCGAGTCCGTGGGGCCCGCAGAACGATGAATGCGTGAAGTGAAGGATGGTCTGATCCGGCCGTGCAGTGCGTAGATGCCGGGGCGCAGTTGCCAGATGGTAGTCCTGGAACAAGACCAGGGCGTCCTCGTCGATGCGTTCGGCGGCGACCTCTGCGAACTTTCGGTTGACCGGGTCGTAGGAGTCCTCGAACGCGGCGAGCTCACGCTGCCCGAAGGACTCGACCCCCAACTCGTTCCACAAACAGTGGTTTGCGAACCACAACATTCGATTGGAGACCATGTCGTAGTACTGGCTGTAGGTGTCGGGATCGATGTCGATCAGGTGGACGGGGTAGCCGAGCTCCTTGGGCAAGTCCTTGGTGGCGCCCTGCTCGAGGGCGCTTTTGTCGGTGTCGGAGGTGGCCGCTGCGACCCATTCAGCGCGATCGCCGAGCTCGCGAGCGACCCAATCAAGCGCTCCGGCCAGTCCGCCGGCCCCTCTTTGGGTCTGGAAGCTCCCCTGAACCTCGACGAAAGAGACGGGACCCCGGTTCGAGACCAGCACGACATCGAGGTCTTTGTTCACCGCCGTATCCTAGGAGGCCTTGGGACACGACCGATCCCCTGTGCCAAAAAGAAGCCCCGCGTGCTGATTCTCATAGCGCCGGACAAATTCAAAGAGACGATGGCCGCAAGCGATGTCGCGCAGGCGATCGCGGAGGGTGCCCGGCGCGTCTTTCCCGACGCTGGGATCGAGATTCACCCGTTGGGCGACGGAGGTGAGGGCACGCTCGAGGCCCTGGTGGCTGCGGTCGGGGGACGGATCGAAACGGCGAGGGTGGCCGGCCCGCTCGGTGCGCCGCTCCAAGCTCCCCTGGGACGCCTCGACGACGGCAGGGTCGCGCTCGAGGTTGCCGCAGCGTCTGGTCTGACCCTGGTGCCGCGCTCCCGCCGGGATGCGCTGCGGTCGAGCTCCCGGGGAACGGGCGAGCTCATTCTCGCAGCCCTGGACGAGACCAAACCGACCACCGCGATCGTGGGCATCGGCGGCAGCGCATCGACCGACGGCGGAACCGGCGCCGCCTCTGCAGCGGGGTGGCGTTTCCTCGATGGGCGCGGCCGTGAGTTGCCACCCGGCGGGGGGTCACTGGTGAAGCTGGCGCGAATCGACGAGGCTGGGGTCGATCCGAGGCTCTCCCGATGTTCCATCGTGGGAGCGGCAGACATCGACAACCCGCTCTTCGGCGAGCGGGGAGCGGCGCACGTATTCGGTCCCCAGAAGGGGGCGTCGCCCGAGCAGGTGGCCGTCCTCGATGACGGCCTCGCCAACCTGGCCGACCGGCTCGAACGGGATCTAGATGGGAGCTCCGCCCTGGCCGGTTCGGCGGGCGCCGGCGCCGCCGGAGGACTTGGCTTCGGTCTGACGGCGTTC
>JALZIO010000178.1 GCA_030860245.1 Actinomycetota bacterium
TATGAAGGGAAGTAGATGATCTCCACCAACGTCATGCGCCCGGGGCAGACCCTGGACCTGGATGGGACGCTTTTCACGATCATCAATTATCAGCACGTGAAGCCCGGCAAGGGCCAGGCCTTCGTCAAGACAAAGTTGAGGAACGTTAAGAGCGGCGCCGTGGTCGACCGAACCTTTCGGGCCGATGAGAAGGTCGGTCTCGCCGTCCTGGACAAGCGCGAGATGCAGTACTTGTATCCCGATGATGCCGGTCTGGTCTTCATGGACGAGGAGACCTACGACCAAATACACATCGACCCGGGGATGCTTGGTGATGCGGTCAAGTTCCTGAAGGATGGAACGGTCTGCATGGTCCCGGTCTATGACGGCACTCCGGTTGGAATCGATATGCCGGTGTCCATCGAGCTGGAGGTGACTGAGACCGACCCCGGTCTGAAGGGTGATCGTGTCTCCGGCGCACTCAAGCCTGCGACGCTCGAGACCGGCGCGGTGGTGAACGTCCCCTTGTTCGTCGAGCCCGGACAGCGCATCAAGGTCGACACTCGTTCCGGCGATTACATGTCGCGCGCCTAATGCCTCGTCGCGAAAATCACCGACGCATTCGAGCGCCCCTGCTTCGCCGATGGCTGCGTTGTTCGTCGCTCACGTACCTCCAGGTACGCTTCGACTCCTCACGCCTTGCCCTCGGGGCGCCGGGACGCTCTCGGTGCAGGCGCTACTTACGCGACGAAGCACTAACGCGTCTAACGGCGTGAAGAGCCGGCGCGCCGGACGCCGCCTTGCGCTCGACGTCTTGTACGAAACCGAGATACGCGCAGGCTCTGCCGCAGAGGTGTTCACCCAGCATCAGTTGGACGGCTGGGTGACCCTCGGGCCCGCAGACGAAGAGAGCCCCAAGGACACCGAGCACTCCGATCAGCCATCACCAGAAGCGGTCGGCTATGCGCTCGAGCTTGTGCAGGGGGTCGATTCCCACCGTGACGAGGTTGACTCTCTGATCGGTTCCTATGCTCAGAAGTGGGAGCTCGAAAGGATGCCCATCGTCGACCTGACCATTCTGCGGATGGCTATCTTCGAGCTGTTGTGGCGCGACGACATCCCTGCGCCGGTAACGATCAATGAAGCGGTCGAGCTTGCCAAGGACCTGTCGACCGAGGGCTCGGGCCGGTTCATCAACGGAATCCTGGGAAAGCTGGCGAAAAGTCAGGAAGTGCAGTAGCCGGGTGAGGCGTCGGTGGGACGTCTACCCCAAGTCGCTGCGTCCGTGAACCCTGCCCGCGCCTTGTTCGGACTGGTGCTGGGGCGCAGGCATCCGACCGTTTCTGGAACGATTGAGGTGCGGGGAATCGAAGGCCCGGTGCTGATCCGGCGCGACCGCGTCGGCATCCCCTGCATCGAAGCGCACGACGACCACGACGCGTGGTTCGGGCTCGGTTTTTGCCAGGGTCAGGACCGAGCCTGGCAGCTCGAAGCGCTGCTGCGGGTGGTGCGAGGGACGCTTGCGGCGTTGATAGGCAAGGACGGCCTCCCGGTGGACCGGGTCGCGCGCAGGATCGGCTGGCACCGGTCGGCGCAGAGCCAGCTCGGGGTGCTCGGAGACTCCGAGCGCGCGGTGATAGAGGCGTTCGCCGCCGGCGTAACGGAGGGCGCGCGCAGGGGTGCGGCGCGCCGGGCGCACGAGTTCGCCCTGCTGCGTTCGGCGCCGACGCCGTATGAGGCCGCCGACGTCCTCGGGATCTCCAAGCTGATGGCGTTCGTGTTGTCGTCCAACTGGGATGTCGAGCTGGCTCGGTTGGTGATCCTTAGCCGCGACGGCCCCGGCGCTCTTGCCTGCGTCGACCCCGCCTACCGGGAGTGGGCCGGTCTCTTCTCTCCAGAGCCGGCCGGCGCAACGGCCGCCTTGCATCGTCTCGCCGAGGACATCGGCGCCCTGACCTCCCTCACGGGTATGGGAGGTGGTTCGAACAATTGGGTCATCGCGCCGGCGCGAACCGCCTCTGGCCTCCCCATCGTGGCGAGCGACCCGCACCTCGAGCCGATCCTCCCGAACCACTGGTACCTCGCCCACGTTCGCACGCCGCGCTGGGCGGTCGCCGGAGCGGCGCTTGCGGGCACGCCAACCTTCGCCGCGGCCCACAACGGCAACGTCGCGTGGGGGATCACCGCCGGGCTGATCGACAACACCGACCTGTTCATCGAGGAGGTCGGGCCCGATGGCCGCTCCGTGCGCGGCCCCGACGGCTTCGTGGCCTGTACGGTCCGCCCCGAGGTCATCGAGGTCAAGGGGTCGCCTTCGGTGGAGGAGTCGGTCCTCCTCACCCCACGCGGGCCCGTCGTCGGCGCCGCACTCGAGATGGAGCGCTGGGCCATATCAATGAGCGCAACCTGGCTCGAAGCGCGCCCCATCACGGGGCTCTTCAAGGCGCCGGAGGCGCGCAGCAGCGCCGATCTGCGTGCGGCGATGGGCCATTGGCCGACCCTGCCGCTGAACCTCGCCTTTGCAGACACCGGAGGATCGATCGGTTGGCAGCTTGTTGGTGACACCCCACGTCGCCGGTCCGGCGTCGGGGTCCTGCCTCTGCGCGGGTGGGATCACGATGCGGGTTGGGAGGACGATCCGGTGGCGTTCGAGGAGCTACCGAGGGTAGCGGATCCCGAGCAGGGCTGGATTGCGACGGCGAACAACAAACCACAGGGCAATCGCGGCGCATGGCTGGGGGTCGATTGGGCTGACCCGTACCGGGTGGAGCGGATCGCCGAGGCGCTCGAGGCGCGGAGCGACTGGGACCTTGCGGGTGTGGCCGCCCTGCAGCTCGACCTCGAGTCGCTGCCCTGGCGAAAGCTGCGAGACGTTGTCCTCGCTGCGCCTGTGGGCGGTTCGGCGCGCCTGATGGGGTCGCTGCTGGCCGGGTGGGACGGCCGCGTCGGCCCCGAGTCCCCGGGGGCGACGGTCTTCGAGCTCTTCATGGCGGAGATGGCCCGCCGGGCGGTCGAAGCCAAGGCGCCGCAATCCGCCAGATGGGCGCTCGGGGCCGGTTTCGGCCCCCTCACGAAAATGTCCTCTTTTGGTTACCGCCACGCCTGGCTGCTCGAGCGGCTGCTCATCGAGC
>JALZIO010000186.1 GCA_030860245.1 Actinomycetota bacterium
CTCCTGGCCTGGGGCGATCCGGGATGGGCGGTGGCTGCCGGCCCCGTGGCCGGAGCCCTGCTCGGCTGCCTGGGGGCCGATCTGGGAGAACGGGGGATGCTCGGAGACGCAGGGGCCAACCCACTCGGTGCGGTGATGGGCCTGGGGCTCGCCGTCTCGCTGTTTACCCCCGGCCTGCTCGTTGCCGTCGCCCTACTTCTCGCCGGGAACCTCGCCTCCGAGAAATGGTCCTTCTCGAGCGCTATCGACAGGACCGCGTGGCTGAAGGCCGTCGACCGATTGGGTCGAAAATGAGGCGGCCGGACTCCACGGCGAGTTATCGTGAGACGACACCCCGCGGAACGGATCTGCCTCGTCCAGATCTATGGGGCGTCACCGCTCAAGGGCGGACAACGCGACCTAAAGGATGGGAGGTCTGGTGGCGAAGCACGTTTTCGTGACGGGTGGCGTGGTGTCGAGTCTTGGCAAGGGGCTCACGGCCGCCTCGCTCGGGCGCCTGCTGAAAGCGCGGGGGCTGAGGGTCATGATGCAGAAGCTCGACCCGTACATCAACGTAGATCCCGGAACGATGAACCCGTTCCAGCACGGAGAGGTCTTCGTGACCGAGGACGGCGGCGAGACCGACCTCGACCTCGGCCACTACGAACGCCTGACAGATGAGAATCTGTTCAAGTCATCCAACGTCACGACCGGCGCCATCTACCAGTCTGTGATCGCCCAGGAACGCAGGGGCGAGTTCCTCGGAGATACCGTCCAGGTGATCCCCCATATAACCAACGCGATCAAAGAACGCATCCTAGCCCTGGGCGAGGACAGCGCTGCGGATGTGCTCATCACCGAGATCGGCGGCACGGTCGGCGACATCGAATCGCTTCCGTTTCTCGAATCCATACGTCAGCTGAGAACCGAGCTCGGCCGTGACGAGACCTGCTACATCCACGTCACGCTTGTGCCGTACATGGCCCCCGCCGAAGAGATAAAGACGAAGCCAACCCAGCACTCGGTGCGTGAGCTTCGAAGTGTCGGAATACAGCCGGACGCAATCGTGTGTCGATCCGACCGGCCGATCGGTCAGGAGTTGAAGCGAAAGATCTCGCTCCTGTGTGACGTGCAGATGGACGCAATCGTGTCCGCCGTCGACTCCGCCAACATCTATGAGATCCCCTTGGTCATGCAATCGGAGGGGCTCGATGATTTTGTGGTGAACCATCTCCGCATCGAAACCGCGCGCGAGCCCGATCTGACGCAGTGGAAAGAGCTGGTCGCGCGCATAGACAAGACCATGGCAGCGCCCGCACCCGGGCATTCGCCTGACGGCGGAGGCGCATTGCAGATCGGTCTCATCGGAAAATATGTGCGTCTGCCCGATGCCTATCTTTCGGTGGTCGAGGCGTTGAAGCACGCCAGCTTCACTCACGAGGCACCGGTGGACATCGTGTGGATACCGTCCGACAGCCTCGAGACGGACGACCTGCATCAGGCTCTGGGGCGCCTCGATGGCATTCTCGTGCCGGGCGGATTCGGCGTCCGAGGCATCGAAGGAAAGGTTCAGGCGGTGCGCTGGGCGCGCGAGCAGCAAGTTCCGTTCCTGGGCCTCTGCCTCGGACTGCAGTGCGCCGTCATCGAGTTCGCGCGGCATGTCGCCGGGCTCGACGGCGCGAACTCCACTGAGTTCGACAGCTCCACGGAGTACCCGGTCATCGATATCCTGACGGGCCAGGATCTCGGCGCGCTCGGTGGAACGATGCGTCTGGGCGCCTACCCATGCAGGCTGAGCCCCGGCTCCAAAGCCGCACTGGCTTATGGCCGCGAGCTGATCTACGAGCGCCATCGTCACCGCTACGAGGTGAATCCCCGCTGGAGAACGCGCCTCGAGCGCGCCGGGCTCGAGGCGTCGGGCGAGTCACCCGACGGCACCCTCGTCGAGGTGATCGAGTTGGCCGGCCATCCATGGTTCGTCGGCAGCCAGTTTCACCCCGAGTTCAAGAGCCGCCCCGACCGCCCGCATCCCTTGTTCCATGACTTCATCGGAGCCGCAATTGCACGCCGGATCCTCACCGGCTCCAAGACCGAGCCGGTGACGGCAGCCGACCTGAAGTAGAGTTTTCGGCATGAGGGTGGGGGTGCCGAAAGAGCTCAAGGACAACGAGTATCGCGTGGCGATCACACCTTCGGGCGTTCGCGAGCTCGTTGTCGATGATCATGATGTGATCATTGAGAGATCGGCCGGCGCCGGCTCCAGCATCTCCGATGAACAGTACGAGCGGGCAGGTGCGTCGATTGTCGCCGACGCGGACACCGTCTTCGCCGATGCGGACATGGTGTTGAAGGTCAAAGAGCCGGTGCCCGAGGAGTTCCACCGTTTGCGCGAGGGGCTCATCCTCTTCACCTACCTGCACCTCGCCGCGGCGAAGGATGTCACCGAAGCCGTGTTGGAGGCCGGCACCACGGCGGTCGCCTACGAGACCGTCGAGATGGGGGATGGCTCCCTTCCGCTGCTGGCTCCCATGAGCGAGGTCGCCGG
>JALZIO010000210.1 GCA_030860245.1 Actinomycetota bacterium
GAGCTACGCCGCGCGGTTCTATGGCATGCCCGGCGGTGAGACGCGCGAGCGGATCCCGGAGATCCTCGAGCGGGTCGGCTTTCCACTCGACCGACGCAGCGATTCGATGGAGGACCTGTCCCGGGGAATGCAGCAGAAGGTTGCGCTGGCGCGCGCTCTATTGACCTCACCGGTGCTGTTGTTGTTGGACGAGCCGACCACGGGGCTCGATCCGCGCTCGAAGCTCGAAGTGCAGGGCTTTATCCGGGAGCTCCGCGCCGGTCACGACGTCACCATCCTTCTCTGCACGCACGACCTCGATGAGGCGGAGTTGCTGGCGGACAGGGTGGGCATCCTCGATCGCGGTGAGCTCCTGGTTCTCGAACCCGCCACCGAGCTCAAGCGTCGTTATCGGGCCGCCACCCTGGAGGAGGCGTTCTTTGCCGCCACCGGCCGGAGCTTCGAGCTCGAAAGCGACGCCGAAGGATACCGGCCATGAGGGGAGTTCCTGCAGGTATGCGCACAGAGTTGATCGGGCTCGGGGGCATCATCGAGCGGAACGCATACCTGGTGCGACGGTACGCCCTATGGGAGCTTGCCTTCTTTCTCTGGACGATTGCCAACACGCTCACCATCGTCTTCATCGCCGAGGGAGTCGAGGCCTCGGGCGGCGTCCTCGATGTCAATCGCCAGACGACCGTGCTGTTGATCGGAGCGGTCATCTGGGCGTACCTGGGGATCATCTTCGAGATTTTGACTGAGACGGTGGCGTGGGAGCGCTGGGAGGGAACCATCGAGTACACGTTCATGGCGCCGCTGTCGCGCACGGTGCACCTGTTGGGCATGGGCGTCTTCGCGGTCGTGTACGGGGTGGTACGCGCAGCGCTTCTGTTCGGCGCCATCGCACTCTGGTTCAGTCTCGAGATGCCCGACGCCAATTTCCTCTCCGCTCTGGTGGTGCTCGCGGTTGCATCCGCTTCTTTCATTGGGATAGGGATGATGACGGCTGTGCTGCCGCTCATCTCGCCGGAGAAGGGAACCCAGCTCGGTTTCATCGCCCAGGGAATGCTGCTGGTCGTCTCGGGCATTTATTACAGCGTCGAGGTGCTGCCGGAGCCGATGCAATGGCTTGCGGTGATCTCACCGGCCACCTACGCGCTGGAGGGAATCCGGGACGCCATCCTGGAGGGCGCCGCCATCTCAACCCTGTGGGGACAGCTCCTGCCTTTGATCGGAATCGGCGCGATCTCGATCCCTCTGGGCCTGGTCGTCTTCCGGCGGGGCGAACGCTATGCCAAGCAACACGGCAAGCTGAAGCGCTCGGGATGAGGTCGCGGCACGCCCCTTCGAATCGACATAATAGTCGGTGAAGACTTGGTCATACCAACGAGCGGCAGGCGCTATCGGGGTGGCAGGCGATCTGCAGGGCTAGGACGAACTATGAATGTCGCAGTTTGTGACGTAGGCGCGCGGGACGGACTTCAGAACGAAGACCGGTCCCTCCCTCCGGAACGGCGCGCAGAGCTTGCCAATCGACTGGCCGAGACGGGTTTGCCGAGGATCGAAGCGGCGAGCTTCGTCCAGCCTTCACGGGTGCCCCAGATGGCGGGCGCCGAAGAGTTGGTCGCTCTGCTCGAGCCCCGTGCCGGCGTGGCCTTCTCCGGCCTTGCTCTAAACGAGAAGGGCTACAGGCGATTGCTGGCCACCCCGTTGAGGGAGGCGCACTTCTCCTTCGGCTGCACGGAGGAGTTCAATCGTCGAAATCAAAACGCATCGGTCGAGGAATCGATCGGAGTTGCCGAGAGGCTCATCGGGCTCAGCCACGGGGATGGCGTCCATTTGACGGTAACGATAGGGGTCGCCTTCGGGTGCCCCTTCGAAGGCGCCGTCGATCCGCAAAGGGTCCTGGCGATCGCCGAGCGGCTTGCAGGTGCGGGCGGAAAGGAGATTTGCTTCGCCGACACCATCGGTGTGGGGGTGCCGTCGCAGGCCCGCCACCTCGTGGGGCAAGCGCAGCGGTTGGGCATTCGGATCGGAGCTCACTTTCACGACACGAGGAACACGGGCATCGCCAACGCGCTTGCGGCGCTCGAGGCGGGAGCCGGCGTGCTCGACGCATCGGTCGGAGGCATCGGGGGCTGCCCCTTCGCCCCCCGCGCCACCGGTAACATTGCGACCGAAGACCTGGTGTACCTCCTCGACCAGGAGGGTGTAGAGACAGGCGTGGATCTGGATGCTCTGATCCGGGTGGCCGTCTGGCTCGAGGGGGTGCTGGAGAAAACACTTCCAGGCAGGGTGTATCGGGCCGGCAACTGGCCCGGTTAACCGAGCCGATGCCCTCAGTTGCGCAGGCAGGTAAATGTTTCGTTATCCGAAAGGCAGAGCCGTGGGCTACACCCTTACCGAGAAGATCATGCTCGAGCATTCAGACGAGGATCACGTCGCCCCCGGCGACGTCATTCTGGTCCGATGTGACGTGGTGATGGCCAACGACGTCTCCGGCCCGGTGGCATTTCGCGCGATGAAGCAGATGGGCGCCACCAAGGTGTTCGATCCAAGCAAGGTTGTGATGGTCTCCGACCACTTCATGCCCGCCAAGGACGCCCGCTCGGCCGAGCTGCAGAAGCGCCTCAAGGAGTGGTCCGACGATCAGGGGGTGACCTACTATGGTCAGGGTCGCGGTGGGATCGAGCACACCCTCCTGGTGCAGGAAGGCTGGGTCACGCCAGGGATGGTCCTGGCGGGCGGTGACTCGCACACCTGCACCTACGGCGCCCTAGGTGCCTTCGGTACGGGGCTGGGCTCCACCGACATCGCGGCCTCCTTGGTGTTCGGTGAGTTCTGGCAGACCGTGCCGGGGACCATTCAGATTGAATACACCGGAGTAAAACCATGCTACGTGACGGGCAAGGATCTGATCCTTGCCGTCATCGGCAGAGTCGGAGTGGCCGGCGGCACGAATCAGGTGCTCGAGTTCGTCGGCCCTTCCCTGAGTGACATCTCGGTCGACGAACGCCTTGCCGTGTCCAACATGGCGGTCGAAGCGGGTTCGGAGACCGGGCTCTTCCCCGCCGACGAGGTGACCGCGGCCTACCTCGATGGCCGCAGCGACAAGGAATGGAGCTACCAACATTCCGACCCGGACGCCGAGGTTGTGGATCGTCTGCATGTGGATATCGGCGCTCTGCCGCCGTTGGTGGCGAAACCCCATTCACCCGGCAACGTTGCGTCGATTTCGGACACGGCGGGGACGAAGATCGATCAGGTTTACATCGGAAACTGTTCGAACGGCACTATGACCGATCTCAGGCAGACGGCCGAGATGCTGCGCGGCAACAAGGTGCACAAGGACACCCGTGCCATCATCGTTCCGGCAACTCAGAGCATCTATCGCCAGGCGATGCAGGAAGGATTGCTCGACCTGTTCGTGGCGGCGGGAGCAATCGTATCTACGCCGACATGTGGGGCCTGCTTCGGAGGACACAATGGTGTGATGGGAAGAGGCGAAAACGCGGTTACGACCACCAATCGGAACTTCAAGGGCCGCATGGGATCGGGAGAGGCCGGTGTCTATCTCGCCAATGCATATGTGGCAGCCGCTGCGGCCGTCGCGGGAGAGCTCATCGATCCGGCGGACATGCCCGCGGGCGCCAAGGTATGAGAATCGAAGGCCCGGCGCTCGAGGTAGAAGGCGCCAACATAGATACCGACGTTTTGTACCCGGGATCGTTCCTGAACATCGACGATCCCACGCAAATGAAGGCGCACCTATTCGAGGGTCTCGATCCTGGTCTCAGGGACGAGCTGCAACCCGGAACCATTCTCGTGGTAGGGGAGAACTTCGGCTGCGGCTCGTCGCGTGAGCATGTTCCGCTTGCAATGAAGGCTTGGGGCATCGGGGCGGTGGTTGGGCAAAGCTTTGCCCGCATCTTCTACAGGAACTGCATCAACCTTGCCCTTCCCATTGTGGTGTGCCCGGATGGGGCGAAGGCAGCTCACTCAGGGTCGCTGATTACGATTGACACGGACGGGGCGGTGACGGTCGATGACGGCGCCTATCAGGTGCCGCCCACCCCGGACTTCATGCAGGAGATGATCTCGTCCGGCGGACTGGTTCCGTGGGCGCGCCGCCGACTTGCCGACGCGTAGGTGCGCTGTTTCGGCGACGGCAACGAGCTCTACAGTGACTATCACGACCACGAGTGGGGGCGGCCGGTTCTCGACGAGCGCGGGCTCTTCGAAAGAATCTGCCTCGAAAGTTTCCAAAGCGGCCTCTCCTGGCTCATCGTCCTGCGCAAACGAGCGCATCTTCGGGAGGTGTTCTGCGCTTTCGATCCCCAAGAGGTGGCTCGATTCGAGGCCGCAGATGTCAACCGGCTCCTCGGCGACGCAGGGACTATCCGCAATCGCGCCAAGATCGAAGCTGCAGTGGCCAACGCGCGCGCAACCCTCGATCTACGCGAAAGCCCGACGCCGTTCGCCGAGCTCGTCTGGTCTTTTCGTCCGAATCCGCGTGTCGCGCCCAGGAGCTTCGCCCAACTGCCGTCCTTCACCCCTGAGTCCACCGCACTGGCCAAGGCGCTCAAGCGCAACGGCTTTCGCTTCGTCGGTCCGACCACTGCCTACGCGCTGATGCAGGCTTGCGGTCTGATCAACGATCATCTCGACGGGTGCGTCGTGCGAGACGAGGTCGCCGGCGACCAGGCGTCGGTGCCCCTGGACGCTCTTGCCGGGGGGAGCAGTACAATGGGCGGCCTCCGCTAGAAGGAAGGGCAAAATGCAAGGTCACTCGATGCTCATTCTGTGCGACTCATGTGGAAA
>JALZIO010000217.1 GCA_030860245.1 Actinomycetota bacterium
GTGATGTAGTGGAAGACATCCCTGAGCCATTCCCAACCGCGACTGGGTTTGGCCAGGTGCTGTGGGGCTGAGGCTGGACGACGGTCGGCCCGTGAGAAGCGCAGTGCTCGACTGACTCCCCTTGTCATAAGGATCAGTGCTGCAAGACACGCTCCAGGCACGAGGTAGAGGAGGGCGCGCCGGAGACTTAAGAATATGCGAGGGTTAGGCCCCGAACCACCAGGGAAGACCTTCCGGCGGCAGGAAACATTTCTCACGAGGTCAAGCTCAGTCCGGCATGGACGAAACAAGAGCTAGCGGGGGCTCCGGCAGCAGGCGCTCTTGAGAACCCAATCACCTATCAAGGACTTCCCGGAGGGGACTGACTTCTAGACGAGGGCTGCTTGCGGAGAGAGCTGCCGATCTCCTCGAGCATCGCCCAATAGTTAAAAGCAACAAAGGCAAGGTAGTAGGGAATCCACTTCGGACGAAGGCGCACTAGGGTTAGGAATATCCCTCGGATTCCGGCAACCGCGGGGAGAGCAAGCAGTGATAGAGATTTCCATCCTCCTTTCATCACGACCATTCGACCCAGTCCGTGACCGTCCGCCTGGAATTGACTTTTGGCGAAGTCGAAGGAATCTCCGAACCGATGTACTACTGCCACGTGCTTGGATACTCCACACTTAACCCCCGCCCGTTCCAACCGCCACCTTAGCTCTATGTCTTCGCCGGATAGGAACCGATCGTCGAGTCCGTGCTTCAACAAGGTGTCGCGATCAAAGATTGTGGCCACTAGCCCAAACCAGTGCCTGCTCCTCCCCGTCCTATGGTGATTGGCAAGGGCCTGTCCCCAATATCCCGGGCCAGCAACGCTGTCAAGCCCAGCTTGCAAAGCAGTATAATGACCGCGTTCGAATTCTTCTAGTAGCTTTGCCAGAGAGTTTTTTGGCAGAACAACATCAACGTCAATCAATGCGACGTGCCTACATTTCGCAGCCGTTGCTCCCATCACTCGAGCAGCCGGGAGTCCCCTTCCTCCATCCGACATAACCCGGGTGCCGAAGCCAAGTGCGATCTCCACTGTGGCATCAGTGGACAGACCGTCGACGACGATGACCTCCTTGGGTTCTTCTTGGATGATGGATGCCAGACATTCGCTTATGAATCCTGCTGCGTTTCGGGCAGGAACAACGACCGACAGATCAAGCATCAAGTGACCTTTGAAGCTTTAGAGTGGTCGAGCCCACGATGTACCCGGTAACCGTTGCAAGTAGTCCGCCTGCAATCCATGCTGATCTCACAAAGCCGCCTCTGTCGGCCCGAGCGAGTCCGTCGGTGATTCCACGAATGAACCCTCGCGGCAGAGCTCGAAGAACATACGAGCGCTCGGAAGATAGTCCGTCTTCAGCCCCACCCAGGCGGCATAACAAAGCTTTCGATATCCCCTCTGAGTAGCACCGAGCGACGAAGTAACGCCACTCGAGGCGAGAGGAAGGAACGTGATGATGCACCACTGCACGAGGCTCATATAGAACTCGGCCTTGCGGCCATGCTTGACGTATCCGGATACATAACTCGGTCTCTTCACACCCCACCGGCCTCTGGCCGACGCGACCAATACCGTCCTTGAATCCCCCGGCGTTGTTGACCGCTTGCCTTCGGAAGGACATGTTCGCTCCAATCATGTTACGAATAAAGGTCCGAGTCGTAGGCATGCCTGTATAGCTACACCCAATTACCCAGTAGAACTCAGACGGGAACTCGGGGGCAGCCCGAGGCCACAGGGGTTCGACCAACCCGCCCGTGCCGAAGACGGTTGGGTCGTCGTATCCCTCTACCAGCGCCGCGAGCCAATCTGGCGCTGCTTCGGCGTCGTCATCAAGAAAGGCAACGATCTCGCCTCGAGCTGCGGCCATCCCGGTATTTCGTGCACCGGAGAGGCCTTGGCGTTGGCGGTTTTCCAGGACGGTCACCGTCGAGCCGACTGCCGTTTTCAGACGGTTATAGAGCTCAAGCTCGTGATCCGCGACAACGATGATCTCAGTCGCCTGGGTTGTTTGATTCTGAACCGAATGTATTGCTCCTAGGAGTTGATTCCAGCGATCCGCTGTGTATGCGCAGATGACTACGGAGACTGTAGGTGGTGACGGTGTCCTTATGCGCTGGTCCTTAGGTGATGTTTCAGCGGTTATCCGCTCTCCGGGCTCTAGTGAACGATTTGAGATGAGGAACGCTCCCACTTGACCGTGATCTCGGATGTTCGGAGATGCGATTCCCTTTGATGTCTTCCCCAACCTTGCTCCGGAGGTCAAGTTATCTTGTCTGATCCGCGGTTGGCTTTGAGGTTGGGACGCGAATGAAAGGCTAGGCCCACCACGTCTCCACGGCACACAGTAAGTGGCCGGGAGTGCAACCTTAATTGCCATCTCCTCCCCAAGCAGATGCCTGAGCTAATTGCCGCTTAGCATCAGCCAACTCTTCTCTGGCAGACCGCAAGCTCGTGCGAAGCGTAATCAGCTGCCCTTGGGTTAGCCTAAGGCGCCTTTCCACTCTGCCGTCCTCCCACTTGGACACCTGATTCCGCAGCTGCCTGCTGTCCTCCCTTAAGGAATCGATTCGAAATTCTGCCTCTGTTAATGCAAGCTGGGAGTCAGCTAGTTCTTCCTGCGAGGCACGAAGGTCTGCCCGTTGGGCCGGGAGTTTGCCTTTGAGCTCCATCGTGTGATCGTCGTCTAATGCCGCGGTCAAAACAACTCCTCAGAAGACTCCCAACAACAGCACTAGAACCAGGTTACGTGGTCCCATTGTCTGGCGCCTGCCCTGGATCTAGGTCGGGCACTCTGGTCCGAGATCTGGAGTCGAGTTGGCGCAGAATTGGATTTGGGGGATGGTGGGTGGGTCGGCGGTCGAGGGGCTGGGGTCCGTGGAGGCATCTGGACCTGAAACTGAGGGGGCAAAGCGGCAGGCTGGTCCGGTTGATATTCCTCCCAGGCAGAGGCGTTTCCATTCCATCCGAGAATCGACCCGTCCTCGTCGCGCCTCACCCACCAAGAACAGCCATAGTTGACGCCTCAATCATGTGTCCGCTTCCCCTGCTCTTAAGGACCTCAGAGAGGTCAGGCTCCTTGGTGTGTACGGGGCGATTATTTCTTCTTAGGGACAGGCTCCTTTCCAGTTCCAAAATGGCAACGAGGAGTAAAGCTCCATTCTGCGTCTGACTTCGTGAGACAAATCCCGAGAGAAATACCCAACCACTGATGAGGTCGGGTCGTGAGACCCGACGGGAGGTGGTGGTTGGAGTATGGCAAGCCAGAACGGAGCAGGCAAGGAGCGCCGGCGACGTCGCCTCAGCGCGCAGGAGAAGTACCAGGTGTGGCTCGAGGTCGTCGCACGCGAGGCCTCGCAGCGCGAGGTAGCGGATCGCTGGGGCGTCGACCGTTCGACGGTCATCAAGATCTCCCACGTCGCCAAGCAAGCCGCGCTGGACGGTTTGGCGCGCTCGGCGCCCGGTCGACCGGGCAAGTCTCCGGCCGAGCAGGAGCTCGAAGCCGCAAGGGCCGAGATCGCGCGCCTGCGGGAGACTGTCACCGAGGCACTTGTACCGGGGTTATGCGGGTGATCCTGTCAAGAGCAGCCATCAGGATGCCTCTCCCTTGACCCGAGTGATGAGCCCCTCGAAGAGGTCTCGGCGGGCCGTCTGACCCTTGGCCGCGGCGTCATCCCGCTGGCGCCTGAGGGTGGGAAGGAAGTCGATCGTGGTGCGGAAGAACGTGCACGACTCGCAGATCGACTCGAACTGGCAGTCGAGCTCCGGCGGCCGAGAGCAGTAGCCGTTGCCGAGCATGCGCTCGGCCATCTCGCGGCGCAGGCGCGCCATCTTGCGTCCTTCGGCATCGGCTGGAAGCCGCTGCTTGTCGTAGAGCGCCTCGACCTTCTCGGACACCGCGAAGTACTCGTCTGCGACGGTGCGGTCGGCGATGCGTGCGTAAGTCAACGTCATGTCCATCGATTGGTGACCGAGCAGAGTAGCGATCGCCTCGAGGCTCATGCCGCGGTTGATGGCCTGGGTGGCGAGCGTGTGACGCAGCTGGTGCGGAGTGACCTTGCCCAGCTCAGCGCGCGCCGCGACGTCCTTCACCGCCGCGTTGACACGCCCCACACCGATGGGCCGACCGTGTTCGACGAACATCAGCTCCGAGCGGACAGGAGGCCTCGCTGCGAGCCACTCGTCCAGCAACGCCTTGACGTTCGGGTGCAGCGGGATGAAACGGTCGTTGTGGAGCTTGCCCACCGGCAGCTTTAACCACCAGCTTTTGCCGATCCTGACGATCGCATCAATGGTGAGCCCGAGCAGCTCAGAGCGTCTCAGCCCGGTGCGGGCGAGCACCTCGACGCAGACCGGGTGAAGAGGTCGAGATGACCGCGCGCCGCCCGCAAGATCTTGGTGGACGACGCGTCGTCCAGGAACTTCGGCAGCGGCTTGTTCTTGATCGGGATATCCCCGGAGAAGATCGGGCAGCGAACAGGAGCGTCGGGGTGGTCCCACTCGATGAGGC
>JALZIO010000226.1 GCA_030860245.1 Actinomycetota bacterium
CAGCTACACCGATCTCGGCGCGTGTCTCGGGGGCGGCGACTTCGACGGTTTGATCAACCTGACACCCGGCCCCAGCCATCCGCACGTCACCCAAGCGGCGTTGGCTGCCGGCGTGCATGTCTTCAGTGAGAAACCTCTTGCAAATTCGATGCCGGAGGCCCAAGCGTTGATCGCACTCGCGAAAGAGCAACGGCGATTGTTGCTGTGCGCACCGGCCACGACGGTGACCAACCGATGGCAGCTGGTGGAGCGGTTGGCGAAGTCGGGAGATTTGGGACGCGCCACACTGATAACCGGGCAGCATTCGAGCATGGGTCCCGCCGGGTGGCGCGGCTACACCGGCGACCCAGAGCCCTTCTATTCGCCTGCGGTGGGGCCCATCCTCGATCTCGGCGTCTACTTGTTGCATGCGATGACGAGCCTGTTAGGTCCTGCGCTGAGGGTGCTGGCTTCGGGCACGATAGCGATCCCGCAGCGCCCGGTGTTGTCTCAAGGGGCGCCGCGACGGGTGATTGAAGTCAGCACCTTCGATCACGTTTTGCTGCAACTGGAGTTCCCGGATGGGATGGCGCAGCTGCTCACCAGCTTCGCGGTCTCCGCTTCTCGCGCCCCGGTCATCGAGGTTCACTGTACCGAAGGGAGCATCAGCCTCGGGCAAGCGGGATGGTTCGATCCCGAGGCATCCGTCGATGTCTACAGAAGATATGAGGACAACGAAGACGCAGAGGAGTGGCGCGTGGAAACGCCCACCACCCCGAGTCCGGTGGACAATCTCATCGGGATGGGGCCGGCTCACTTCGTGGCTTGTCTGAGGGGGGAGGAGCAGCCCGTGCTGACCGCCGAACACGCTTGCCATGTGCTCGAGATAGCGATTCGGGCGAAGGAGTCTGCAGGGGCCGGCAGAGCCCTGCCTCTCGAGACCACTTTTTAGGGAGGTCACATGTCCGATCGCATCACCGCTCTGCAGATGTACACGGTAAGGGAGCTTGCCGGAAGAGACATGCTGGGTACCCTCGCCCGGGTCGCCGGGATCGGCTACCGCGCGGTCGAGTTCGCGGGGTACGGCGGCGTAGGTCTTGGGCGGCTCCGCTCGGCGCTCGACGAGGTTGGGCTCAGGGCGATCGCGTCGCATGTGCCCTTGGGACATTGGAGGGAACGTGCGGATGAAGTGCTCGAGGAGCTCCATACCCTTGGGTGCTCGTATGCGGTAGCGCCCTCTCCTCCGGATGATGTCCGGATGGACGAGCAGGGTGCATGGGACATCGCAACGATGCTGAATGGATGCGGTGAGCGCTGCAGGGCGGCGGGGCTCCGATTCGCATATCACAACCATGCCGGCGAGTTTGCCTCTGCCGGCAAAGCTTCGCTGTGGGAGGTCATGATGGAGAGGACCGATCCGGAGCTCGTGGAGTTCGAGCTCGATCTCTATTGGGCCGAGTATGCAGGAGTCGACCCCGCCGAGTTGCTCGACCGTCACCCTGGCCGCGTCCCCCTTGTGCATGTAAAGGACATGGCCGATGGACCCGGACGAGAGGACCGGCCGGTGGGGGAAGGGACTCTGCAATGGGACAGGTTGCTCCGCGCCGCCGCGCGCGCCGGTACGACCGGCTACATAGTCGAACAGGACGACGCCGTCGATCCGCTCCGGGACTCCACTACAAGTCTGAAGAACCTCGAGACGATGCTCGAGTCGGACCGTGGGGCCGGTTGATCGCTGGTTTGAGTGGGATTGAGTCTGCCGTCAGGATGGGCGGCTGCGACGCCGGCCCGGCGTTGCAGCTCCTTCGACATCGGTGATCTTCGAGGCCGGGATGAAGTGGTCCGTTGGCGTGCTGACGAGCTCCCTGTCCAGCGCGTCGCACACCCGGATTACCTGAGAGAGCTCGAGGAACCCATCTCCCGTCGGAAGCGGGCCCGGCCTTCTGTATCCCTCTATGATGCGACCGTTCGTCAGATGCACACGAACCCGTTGGCTCCCTGAACGCTCGCTTGGTTTGCCTCGAAGCCGACGAATATTGTTCTCCCGGTAAAGGTCTCCGACCGTTAGGCGAGTGCACGGCGCGCGACAAGGGTGGCTCGCGCGTGGCGAACTACCTGATCACTCACCGAACCCATCAAAGGTGGCAGTGCCCTGCCGCGACCGGTGGAGCCGAGCGCTATGAGTGCGACGTCATCGGCCTGCGCCTCGTGCAGCATTTGCTCCGACGGATGGCCCAATGCCGTCCGGGCGCGAGCGTGAAAGCCTGCATCGTGAAGCAGGGATTGCAGTTGCTCCGCGCCACCACGCGCCTCGGATGTGGTGGCGTCGTCCACGCGTCCTGTTACCTCCGACGTACGGGATTCGTCGTCGACTTGCAAGGACTTCTCCGGTGGACGGATGATCGACACCACCTCCACCTGACAGCGCTGCGGGTCTGCGAAGTCGATCACGTTCCGGGTGGCAAGCTCGGCTCCGCGCGAGCCGTCGGCTCCGATCACTATGCGGGGCGCGGCCCCGCCCTGATAGGCATGCACCACAAGGACCGACGACGGCGAGGCGTGAAGAACCGCTGTGCTCACGCTGCCGAGCAGGATGTTGCCCAACCAGGTCCGGCTGCCGGACCCAACGACGGCGAGGTCGTGCCCTTCGGACTCGATCAGTCTGAGGATCTCGTCGCTCGGGTCCCCTTCGAGGGCCTCCTCCTCAACCTTGAACCCGTCTGACTCCAGACGCTGGGAAGCGGCATCTATTATCTCGAGGCTCTGCTGCCTTCGGGTCTCGAGGGGGTCGAGTTGGAGCGGAATGTGTTCCAGATGCCTCGAGCCATGGGGCGCGACGGAGACGACCGAGACCTCAACTCGCTTGGGATCAGCAACTTCCGCGATGAGCCGGCCTGCGGCGCCCGAGGCTGGGAACCCGTCTGTTGCATAGAGGATCTTCATGCCTCGGTAAGTGTAGCGGAGCGGTTCGTCGCGCCCCCCGAGATTGCGGCTCGCTAGTCGACTGCCCAGTACTCGCTCAGGTACTTCTCACCTTCGTCACAGAACATAGTCACGACACAGGCCATGTTGGGGTTCGAAGCTCGAACACGCTGTGCCGCCACCAGGTGCGCTCCCGAGCTCGGTCCCACGAAGATGCCGTGTTGCGTGGCAAGGCTTCGCATGACCTGAAGGGCCTCGGCGCTCTCGACGGTCACGAGCTCGTCGACCATCCCGCTGTGGCGGGCGAAGATCCCTGGGACAAACCCATCCGCAATGCCTTCGATTGCGTGCACGCCGGTTTCTCCACACAGAATCGTGCAGGACTCGTCCGGTTCGACCCCGACCAGCCTCACGGCGCTGTTCACGGCACGGAACGCCTGGCCGACTCCGATGAGGGTGCCCCCCGTTCCCACTCCGAGTACGAGGGCGTCGGGCGTCAGGCCCTCGGGAAGCTGAGAGAGGATTTCCTGTCCCAACCAAACCCGGTTCTCCTCCACGTTCCATTCTGATTCGAACTGGGCGGGGCAGAAGTAGCCCGGTTTGCTTCCCAACTCCCTGGCCTTGGCGAGTGCCTCGTTGACGTGAAAGTGCCCCACCAACAGCACCTCGGCGCCGAAGGCGCGCGAGATCGCGGCGCGCTCCTTGCTCATGCCTTCCGGCATGACGACGAGCATGTTGTAGCCCTTGACTGCGGAGACCATGCTGAATGCGTTGCCGGTATTGCCGCTGCTGGCCTCGACGATGGTGTCGCCCGGGTGAAGCAGACCCTCTCGCTCCGCTCGCTCGACGATGTATTTGGCTATGCGGGCTTTGATCGACCCCGAGGGATTCAAGTACTCGAGCTTGACCCAGACTCCATCTACCTCCACGAATGGGGTGTTGCCAATTGCATCGAGCACGGAGCCGGTCATTTCCAGAGCTTAGGGTATTCGGCCCAACCGGCGCTTGAGACTGATAACGTCCTTCGGGAGAGAGCGGATCTGATAGGCGGAGGAGGATCCTGTGACCCTGGGGAATCGCGTCAAGCAATTGCGTATTGACAAAGGGTTGACCCAGAAGGAGCTGGCCGAGCCCAGCTATACCCACGCCTACGTCAGCACCATTGAAGCGGGGCGGCGCCAGCCCTCAGACGAAGCACTGAGGCACATAGCGGCCAAACTGGGCGTGGCTGAGGAAGAGCTGGCTACCGGACGGCCTCCCGATCTCTTGTCCCGGCTCTAGCTCGAGCTCCAAACGGCCCGGAGGGAGGCCTCTCGCGGCCATATACGCGCCGCGCGCTCGACCTTCAATCGCGTCGCCAGGGAGGCCGGGGAACACAGGTTGGCGAAGGTTCAGGCGCGCGCCCAGGAGGGGAAAGCGCTGTGTGAGCTCAGGAGCGGCGATTTCGACAAGGCGATGTCTCTTTACGAGAAGGCTCATGACACCCTTCAGCACGAGCCGGTTACGGCTCGTGTCGACGCCATCGTCGGCAAGGCGGCGTGCGTGAGGCGCCTGGGCGACGTCGGTTACTCGATCTACCTCCTCGAGAACCTGCTGCAATGGTTGAGGAGAAGCGGCCTGTGCGATCCAACCTCGATGCTCAAGGTGCACGCCTCTCTGGTCGCTCCCTACTTCGAATCGGGCGCCTACAAGGAAGCCTCTGCGGCCGCCGACGAGGCATTGGTCCTGGCCCCAAAGGTTGACGATCTCGAACGGCTGGGCAGCATGCACATGAGCGTCGCCCACGTTCATCTCTCGGAGGAGCGTTACGAAGAGGCTCAGCAGGCGATTCGGCGCGCCGAGGACATCTTTGGCCAGCTCGAGCTGGCCAACGAGCTCGGTCATTGCCACCTGGGACACGGGTTCGCGCTCAGCAGGGGGGGCCAGAAAGAGGCGGCATGCAAAGAGCTTCGCTCGGCGCGCCAGATCTTCAAGCAGACCGCGAGCAGGATCGACGAGGCGAGATCGGTCAACGAGCTTGCTCGCATCGCACGAAAGACGGGCGACCTCCACGAGAGCCGGCGCCTGCTGGGGCAGTCGCTCGAGCTCTTGGCCGAAAGCGGTGATGTGGCCGAGCTGGCCCTGACGCATCGCGAGATGAGCCTCGTGGAGGCGTCACTGTTCCCCACCCGGGCGGAACGACACCTTCACCAGGCGATCGAGCTCTACAAGAGGCTCGAGGCCCACGTCGAGCTTGCGGCGACCTACCGGATCTTGGGCGATCTTCGCCGCACGAAGGGCGATTGGGAGCGCGCCTGCGAGGCCTACCGCAACGGCAGTGTGCTGGTCGAGACCAGGTTGTAGGCGGCGCGTCGCACGGCGCGGACCGTTCTACAGGCGCAGCGGGGCGGACGCTCCGGCCGTGGGGACGCCGGCTGTCTTGAGGGCAAAAGCGCGGGCGATGGCGGCCTGCTGGTCTTTGACCTTGTAGGGCGAGCCTATGTAGAACGCGCCCCGAACCGGAAGGCTGCCGAGATTGGTGGCGCCCTCGGTCCAGGTCATCCCGTGTTTGAGCCCCGCCACATGGCCGGGTTGGCCGTCTTCGGTGGCTCCCCAGCTGGGGGCGTCCGTGACCGCATGCCGCACTCCCCGCTCATGCAGCAGCTCGACGGCGCCTGGGTCTGCGGCCACCCATCCCGGTTCGGATTTCTCGACAATCGGCTTCCAGAGCATGCGATCTTGGAAGCGGTCGTAGTCGGGGAACGGTCTGTAGTACCGGTCGGTGTAACCGGAGAACCACATAGGAACTTCGCCCGCGCGAAAGCGCCCGTAACGCTGCTCCCATTGCAGAAGCCAGTCGCGGGTGATATGCGCGCTGACGCCGTCGGTGTGGTTGGAGTCGAGAAGATCCCGCACGTCGACGACCACCGCTGGCCCCATGAACGCCGAGAGCTCGATCTTGTCGCCGGTCATGAGCCCCCAACGGCTCCCCGGCGCGTCGGGGATGTCGAGTCCCGGCGGTGGGATGAAGTGCGGGGGAA
>JALZIO010000244.1 GCA_030860245.1 Actinomycetota bacterium
GGATGTGACGATGGCCCAGGGTGGTTCCGGGCTCTAACTCGAGTTCGAGTGGCGCCATGCACTCGAGCTGTGCCTCGGCGAAGCGCCTGATCCGGCCGGCCGCCCAGTCGATGTGGCCGCGGAGATCGGCCGGCACCTCGTCGCAGGCGCGGGCAACCTCCGAATCGGACAGCCTGAAGCTGGGGGGATCCCAGCCGTCCAGCATCTTCGAGTGCCGGCGGACCGCGACGGCTCCAGAGGCCTCGATGTCGCGAAGGATCGAGCCAACCCGCTCGACGACCGCGGCGGACGGTCCCAGGGGACGCGCCGGCGCCTCCTTCAGATAGACCGGCATTCAGAGCCTCGCTAAGCAGTCTGAGCCTGCGCTGCGGGCGCTCGCCCAAGGGTGCCCAGGGCAATCCAGGTCGTCGCCCACAGTGCAGCGACCATGTCGACAACCATCATCAAGGCGCCGGCGACCTGCTGGTCCACCTGATGTGACATGCCCCAAATCTCGTTCGCAGGCTCGTAGTGCGTGTAGATGACATCGGGCCACCACACCAGAATGGCGGCGAGGACGGCAGTCGCGATCTGCCCGATTCCAAGGTAGGCGATACGCCACACCGGCTGCATCCTCTTCATACTCACCAACGGATCGATGACCGGCAGCCAGAACAGGGTCCCCGCAATCATCAGGCTGAGATGCTCCGCGACGTGCCAGGGCTCGGAATGCAGAGCCAGCCCGTAGATCGCAGGGACGTGCCAAAGATAGAGGACGAGGAGCCAAACCCCGAAGGTCAACGCCGGCTCCGACAGCAGCCGCAGCGACGCGTTTGGTGCGCGCCGGCGCAGCATCACTGGTAGCAACGGACGGGTGACCGGCACAAGAAGGCGTGGATACAGGCCCAGGAGCAGCAAGGGAGCCGCAACGCTCATCAGCAGAACATGCTGCAGCATGTGGGCGGTCAGCGATCGCCCCTCCGCCACGGCGCTCAACGGCGATTGCAGGGCAACGAACACGATGGCAAGCCCCACGGCCCACGCCCATGCGCGGCCCGTTTTCACTGTCCCCCCGCGCGCCCGCAAACGCAACACCAAGAACAGATAACCCGCCGCAGCGCACGCAAGCCCTAACTGCACCGGGGTATCGAGGTGCCACGACGCTCCCGGCGCCGCCGCGCCGTGCGCCTGGATCAGCTCCACCCGTGTCTCACCGCGCGAGTCACCGACGCATCAGAGGGTCAGGGCTGTCACCGGAAAAAGCACGGCGCCCATTGCAATCAGCGCCGCTCCGGTGGCCCGGTTGACCTGCGGGGCGAGGCTCTGAACCCGACCGCCCAACGCGGCGTAGCGGCCAGGCGCCAGCAGCGCCGGCAGCAAGAACGGAATCACCATGGTCAACGAATAGAGAGCCACGAGGCCGGCCCCCAACCAGAAGGCGCCGGTGGCGCCGGCCACCACCAAGAGAGCGTAAAGATAAGGTCCGCAACAGGTTGCGCAGTATTGCCCGAACGCTATGCCTGCGGGGAACGGGCGCCGGAATGAAGCCCGCCCCGACCGGAGCAGGTACAGCGGTCCCCGGCAGCGCGACAACCACGACCGAGGCAGCGCTCCCAGCGCCGCAAGCCCCAGCACAATCGCCATCACCCCCCCGAGAAGACAGAACATCCATGCGTATGGACCGAGCAGGAGCGCAAGTCCTCCCAACAGCATTGCAACGGGGACATAGAAGACGAGGTAGCCCAACGAGAACAGCCACGCCGCCCTGATTACCGTCGGAGCGTCCGATGCGCCCGCATTGCGCCCCGCCATGTTGCGCACGACCTGGGTGAGCATCGCGGACATCTGAAGCTGGCAGGGCGCCATCACCGCAAAACCGGACCCCAACAAAAGCGCGCCTGCAAGGATCATCGTCCACTGCGAGGATCCAGTGCCGAGCGCAACTCCCGAAGTTACGAGCGCGCTCGTCAGCGCCCCGGCCGCACCGGCTCGGACACGGCGATCCATTGCTTCCGGTCGCTCCCGCTCCATTGCTTCCGGTCGCTCCCGCTCCATTGCTTCCGGTCGCTCCCGCTCCATAGGAGCATCCATCCCGCTCGTCAGCCTTTCATCACGAAGCCGAGTCCCTGGATCGAGTTGCGGCCCTCGTACGACCACACCATGTCGTGCTCTGGCACGGCGACATGGTTGTGACTGGCCTTGCCCACCAGCGCCGCGTTTCCGGGGATGGTGCTCCACGAGCTGTTGATGAGCTGCGTGGGTTCCCCGTCCGGACCGCGATAAGGATCCATCTCCGCATCGATGGCGAAGCCGGTGCCGCTCGGGTGCGACACGCGCACCACGCCGTGACCGTCCTGGATGGTGTATTCGATCGGAACCCGGTAGAGGGCAACGCGGTCTCCGATCAACGACGCCAGGTCCGCAAGGGCGCCGCCAAGGCGTCCCTGAAACGCGTCCATCAGAAGCTCCGTCTGTTCATCCGACGCATTCGCATCTACGAACATGACCTCCCGCCAGTTGCCGTCCGCAACGTTGCCGGGGATCTGCACCAGGCTGACGAGGGAGAGGTTGGAGACGTCGACGCCCTTAACCTTTCCGGATCGAATGTGATAACCGGTAAAGCTCCAGCACTCGCCACCGTCTGGATCGTCGCCCACCCAGCAGGGGCAGGGCCCCCCACAAGAACACGCCTCAACCAGGTCGCCGGTGAGGTCATACGAGGTTTCGAGCTGCGTCGCCACGTGAGCCACCCTCCTCTAAAGAGATCCCCAAGTTGCTCTACAGAGTATGTCGGGACGACCGGGCGCCGCAAGCGTGGGTCCGCCGGCGAGCGACGGCCCCATGTAGCCTGAGTGCCACGTTTCGAACGTCACCGAAAGGAGAACGGATGCAGTCTCGGCGGTTCGGACGCACCGGCTGGCAGGTCGGCGAGATCGGCTACGGCATGTGGGGTATGGGCGGCGACTGGAAAGGGTCGGGCGACCGCGAGGCCGAGCGATCCCTCGACCGCGCCGTCGAGCTGGGCGTCAACTTCTTCGACACCGCCTTCGCTTACGGCGATGGCCATTCGGAGTCGTTGCTGGGAGCCCTCCTGCGCCGTCATCAGGACCGG
>JALZIO010000246.1 GCA_030860245.1 Actinomycetota bacterium
GGATGGCCCCAAGGCCGATCGCAACGTCTATCGCCCGCACCTCCCCGGGCCTCTGGAGGGGTGCGGGCGCCTCCACTCTGGATCGAAACTCATGGCGTCTATCATGCCTCCTATGGCCCAAGTAACGCTGGACACGATCGTCAACCTATGCAAGCGCCGGGGTCTCGTGTTCCCTTCGAGCGAGATCTACGGAGGCCTCCGCTCCGCCTGGGATTGGGGGCCCCTGGGCGTCGAGCTCAAGCGAAACGTCAAGGCGCAGTGGTGGCGTTCGATGGTCGATCTCAGGGGCGACGTGGTCGGGCTCGAAACCTCTATCCTGATGGCGCCTTCCGTGTGGGAGGCGTCGGGTCACGTGGCCACCTTTACCGACCCGTTGGTCGAATGCACCTCCTGTCACCATCGTTTCCGAGCCGACCACATCGACCTCGCACGCGCCTGCCCCAACTGCGGCCGGGGGCCTGTCTGGACCGAGCCCAGAAATTTCAACCTGATGTTCAAGACCTTCATGGGTCCGGTCGAGGACTCTGCCAATGCCGCCTACCTCCGTCCGGAAACCGCCCAGGGCATGTTCGTGGACTTCGCCACGGTTCAGCAGACATCGCGCAAGAAGATCCCTTTCGGGATAGCGCAGCAGGGAAAGTCGTTTCGCAACGAGATCACCCCCCACAACTTCGTCTTCCGGACGCGCGAGTTCGAGCAGATGGAGATTGAGTTTTTCGTCAAGCCGGGAACCGATGAGGCCTGGCACGATTACTGGGTCAAAGAGCGCATGAACTGGTATTCCGATCTGGGCATGCGCACCGACAGACTCCGCCTCCGGGAGCACGAGGCAGACGAGCTGTCCCACTACGCAAAGCGCACGCTCGACATCGAGTACGACTTCCCGAGCATGGGCTGGTCCGAGCTCGAAGGCATAGCCAATCGCACCGACTTCGATCTCAAAGCGCACTCCACCCACTCGGGGCAGGACCTCTCCTATTACGACCAGGAGGCCGACGAGCGCTACGTCCCCTACGTCATCGAGCCGTCGGCGGGAGTCGAGCGCCCCACGTTTGCTTTCATGATCGATGCCTACAGGGAAGAGGAGGCGCCGGCCGCTTCGGGGAAGATGGAGCGGCGAGTGGTGCTCGCCCTCGACAGACGGCTCGCGCCGACAAAGGTTGCGGTCCTGCCGCTGTCCAAGCACGCCGATCTCGGTCCCGTCGCGGAACAGCTCGCCGACGATGTGCGACCTCACTGGATCACCGACTTCGACGTCACGGGCTCGATCGGCAAGAGATACCGCCGGCAGGACGAGGTCGGCACTCCCTACTGTGTCACCGTCGACTTCGACACCCTTGCCGACAACCAGGTGACGGTGCGCGACCGCGACTCCATGGACCAGGAGCGCATTCCGATGCAGGGGTTGGTCGAGTACCTGGGCAAGAGGTTCGAGCCGTGAGCCTGCTAACAGGCACGATCACAGTCCACGGGGGTGAGCCTGCGAGTAGCGCCGTCGTCGAGGTCCTCAACCCCTCGGGAGATGTCCTCGACCAGGTCCAGGTCGATCATGGGGGGTGCTACCTCTACCACCTCAGGTCGGGAATGTGGACGCTGAGGGTGTGGGATGCGCACGGGCACAGAGGAAGGGCCGAGGTAAAACTCGGCGACGAAGACAAGGTCGTCGATCTCAATCTCGATGGATGAAAGGGGTCACACACCGTGACTACTACCAAATGGGTCTATGATTTTTCCGAAGGGGACGCTTCCCAGAAGAATCTGCTGGGAGGGAAGGGCGCCAATCTTGCCGAGATGACCAACCTCGGGCTGCCGGTGCCGCCTGGCTTCACGATCACAACCGAGGCCTGCAATGCCTACCGCAAGGCGGGTCAGGAGTTTCCCGAGGGTTTGTTGGACGAGGCGGCGGAGCATCGCAAGTCGTTGGAGGAGGCCATGGGCCGCTCCATCGGCGATCCCAAGGACCCACTGCTGGTCTCGGTGCGCTCCGGTGCGCCGTTCTCCATGCCCGGGATGATGGACACGGTTCTGAACGTCGGCCTCAACGATGACAGCGTCGAAGGCCTGATTGCCCAGACCGAGTCGGACCGCTTCGCCTGGGACTCCTACCGGAGGCTGCTCCAGATGTACGGCAAGACCGTCATGGGGGTAGAGGGCGATCTCTTCGAAGAGGCCATCGAGGCCGCCAAGAAGAAGAAGGGCGTCACCAATGACCTCGAGCTCGACACCGACGACCTCAAAGAGCTGGTCGGCAGCTTCAAAGAGATCGTGGCGAAGGAGGCCGGGCGGGACTTTCCTCAAGACCCGACCGAGCAGCTCCACCTGTCGATCGAGGCCGTGTTCAAGTCGTGGGACAACCGGCGCGCCCAAGACTACCGAAGGCGCAACAAGATCTCTGGTGACCTCGGGACTGCGGTCAACGTCCAGTCGATGGTCTTTGGCAACAAGGGTGAGGACTCCGGAACGGGCGTCGCGTTCACGCGCAACCCTTCGAGCGGCGAGAAGAAGCCCTACGGGGATTACCTCGTCGACGCGCAGGGTGAGGACGTCGTCGCCGGAATCCGCAACACACTCAAGCTCGAGGACATGGACGGGGTGCAGCCCGAGGCGTGGGACGAGCTGCAGGGCCACATGGGCACGCTCGAGCGCCATTTCAAGGACATGTGTGACATCGAGTTCACCGTCGAGCAGGGGAAGCTGTGGCTGCTCCAGACCCGCACGGGAAAGCGGACCGCCCTCGCCGAGTGGGTCATCGCCTACGACATGGTCGAGGAGGGTCTCATCGACGATGTCAAGGCGATTCGCGACCGCCTGACGGCGGACAAGCTCGATGAGCTCTTCAAGCCGAGAATCAAGGCCGAGCTGAAGGACTCGACGGAGCCGGTGGCGACGGGCCTGAACGCATCCCCGGGCGCTGCCGTCGGCCGAGTGGTGTTCACTGCAGACGATGCATCGACGTGGGCTGCCGACGGCGAGCCGGTGATCCTCGTGCGGCGCGAGACGACCCCGGATGACTACCACGGCATGGTCGCAGCTCAGGGAATCCTTACTTCGGCCGGCGGCACCAACTCGCATGCGGCGGTCGTGGCGCGCGGCGAGGGCATCCCGGCGGTGTGCGGCGCCGATTCGATCCGCATCGACCGCAAGGCCAAGCAGTTCAAAGTGAAGGACTCGACCGTGGCCGAGGGTGACTGGATCGCCATCGACGGCACCGATGGAACCATCTATGCGGAAAAGCTCGAAACCGAGCCCTCCGAGCTCGAGAGCGCAATAACGGGCGAGGAGGCAGGGCGCAAGAGCAACCTGTGGCAAGCGTACGAGCGGTTCATGTCGCTGGCCGACGAGAACCGCCGGCTCAGGGTGCGCGCCAATTCGGACACGCCCGACCAATCCGCCAATGCACGAATACGCGGGGCCGAGGGCATCGGCCTGTGCCGTACCGAGCACATGTTCCTCGGTGAGGAGCGCGTCCGGGCGGTCAGGAAGATGATCTTCGCCGACACCCAGGACGAGGAGAACGAGGCGTACCAGGCCCTGCTGCCCCTGCAGCGGGGGGACTTCGTCGGGATTTTCGAGGCGATGGACGGGCTGCCGGTGACGGTCAGGCTGCTCGACCCGCCCTTGCACGAGTTCCTGCCCAATCACGTCGATCTTGCAATCGAAGTCGCATTGGCCGAAGAGCGAAGCGACGACGAGGTCAAGCTGCGCGACGAGACCATCACCCTCGACGCAGCCCACACGATGCTGCGGAAGGTCGAAGAGCTGCAGGAGGCGAACCCGATGCTCGGTTTGCGGGGCGTGCGCCTCGGGATACTCAAGCCGGGACTGTACGCGATGCAGACGAGAGCCATCATCGAGGCAGCCTGCGAGGTCGCGAAGAACGGCGGCGACCCCAAACCCGAGATTATGATTCCGCTCGCGGCCACGGCCGAGGAGCTCCGGCAGATGCGTGAGGAGCTCGATCCGGTTGCCAAGGAGGTCATCGACGCAGCCGGGGTCGATTTGCATGTCGAGTTCGGGACCATGATCGAGTTGCCTCGTGCCGCTGTCACCGCAGGTGAGATAGCCGAGCACGCCGACTTCTTTTCGTATGGCACAAACGACCTTACGCAAACCGCCTTCGGCTTCTCCCGCGATGACATCGGCAAGTTCCTGGCGATGTACGAGGAGCGTAAGCTGGTTCCGGCCAACCCGTTCGTGACGATCGACCGCCCTGGGGTTGGGCGCCTGATGGAGATCGCGTCGGCCGAGGGCAGGGAGGCAAACCCTGGCATCCACCTCGGGATTTGCGGGGAGCACGGCGGTGACCCCGACTCGGTCGTGTTCTGCGAAGAGCTCGGGCTCGAGTACGTCTCCTGCTCGCCGTTCAGGGTGCCGGTGGCGCGCCTGGCGGCGGCTCAGGCGGTCCTCGGGAAGGCGGAGTCCAGCTCGAAATAGCCTTGTGGTGCGGGCCACTCGTTTCTTCAGCTTGCCTCGGCTTTGGGCTAGCGTCGGCATGTGGACGCTCGCTACCGAGAACGCACAGAGAGGCTGGAGCTCGAGGTGCTGTCACCCAGGGCACAGTCCGTGTCCCGCTCAAGGGGGCGGGCGGTGGCCGAGCCGGAAGACGACATCAGGACCGCGTACCAGCGGGATCGCGATCGGATCGTGCACTGCAAGGCGTTTAGACGTCTTGCCCACAAGACGCAGGTCTTCCTTGCCCCCGAGGGCGATCACTACAGGGTGCGGCTGACCCATACTCTCGAGGTTACGCAGGTGGCTCGTACGATCGCCCGCGCCCTGGGGTTGAGCGAGGATCTCGTCGAGGCGATCTGCCTGGGCCACGACCTCGGGCATACGCCGTTCGGCCACCAGGGCGAACAGATCGTGGCCCGGTGGCATCCCGGCTTCCGGCACAATCTTCAATCGGTTCGGATCGTCGAGGTGCTCGAGCGATTGAATCTCACCTGGGAGGTGAGAGACGGCATCGCCAACCACACTTGGTCGATGCCGATGCCGGATTCACTCGAGGGACAGATCGCCCGATACGCGGATCGGATTGCCTATATCAATCACGATATCGACGACGCCATCAGAGCGGGAATCCTCGCCGAAGGCGAACTGCCCAATGTGGCGATCGACGTGCTCGGTGATTCCCATTCTCGGCGCATACACACGATGGTTGCGGATCTTATCGACGCGTCTGCTGAGGCCGACACCATTTCCATGAGCGCTGAGGTGTTCGATGCCATGGGTGTCACGCGGGATTTCTTGTTCGAGCGTGTGTACCTGGGCCGGGGAGGACCACCGACCCCAGAAGCCGTTGAGCTCATCGTGCAAGGACTTCTCGAACACTTCGAAAAGGACGGAGCGCCAAACCAGGAAGGTTTCGCGCCCTCACAGATGGGAACCTTAGATGACATCGATAAACGCGTGCGGGCGGTAGATTATGTGGCGGGGATGACCGACCGCTTTGCCTTGAGGGCGTTTGAGTCTGTAGTGGGCGAACTTCCTCCCGGTGTGGGCGTTCTAGGATGATCGGTGCTTCCTCACCCGCCGTTATTATCCACAGGTAAGCGGGGCAACAGTGGCAAGGATCAGGGAAGAAGACATCGATGCGCTGCGGGACAACGCGCACATTGTCGATGTGGTGGGCGCGTACTCTCCGCTGAAACGCTCCGGAGGGCATACCTTCAAAGGGTTGTGCCCCTTTCATACCGAGAAGACGCCTTCATTCACGGTCGACGCTGCAAAGGGTCTGTGGCACTGTTTCGGCTGCGGGCGCGGCGGCAACGTCTACCACTTCGTGCAAGAGGTGGAGAGTCTGCCCTTTCCCGAAGCGGTCGAATGGCTGGCGCGCAAGCACGGGTACGACTTGCGATACGAAGAGTCGCGGCCGGGAGAACAGAGGACCCGGGGGCTCAAAGCCCGCCTGCTGGAGGCGAATGCAGCAGCCACCGTCTTCTTCCAACACGCGCTACTGACATCACCGGAAGCGAGCCAGGCGCGGAGCTATCTTGAAGGCCGCGGGTTCGGGCACGAGGTCGCGCGGAGATGGCAGCTCGGGTGGGCGCCTGGGCGGGATGCTCTCTGCAAGGAACTGTTGGCCCACAGCTTTTCCACAGATGAGATCATCCGGGCCGACCTCGGCCGCAAGAGTGATCGCGACGGAAGTCTTTACGACACTTTCAGGGCCCGCATCGTTTTCCCAACCAAGAGCCTGCAGGGCGACGTCGTCGGCTTCGGAGCGCGTGCTATGGGCGATGCTCAGCCGAAGTACCTGAACACCTCTGAAACGCCGGTTTTCGCGAAATCCCGGCTGATGTATGGGCTCGATCGCGCGAAATCAGGCATCTCTCGCGGTGTCGCAATAGTCGTCGAGGGGTACACCGATGTCATAGCGTTGCACGAGGCGGGCATCACTGAGGCGGTCGCCACGAACGGTGTCGCGCTGGGGGAGTCGCACTTTGAGCTGCTCAAGAAGTTCACGGACCGCATCGTGTTGATGTTCGATGCGGACGAGGCGGGCAGAGGCGCAACCGATCGAAGCTTCGGAATTCACCATCGAATCGGCCTCGAGGTTCTTGTTGCTCCCCTGCCTGCCGGCCATGACCCGGCGGACGTGGTGGCTGAGGACGGCGCCGATGGGATCCGGAAGGTGATGCAGGGAGCCGAGCCTCTGTTGCAGCACAAACTCCAACAAACCATCGAAAAAGTGACCCTCGATACGCCCGAAGCGCGCTCCAGGGCGGTGCGTGAGGCTGCAAAAGTGCTAGTCTGGCAACCCGACGTAATCGCTCGACACGAATATGCATTCATGGCGGCACGGATGATTGGAGTGGACCCGGACGTAGTTCAAAGGGCGGTCAGTGAGGAGCTTGGAGCTTCCTGGGAGCGGACCGATGCGATCGAGCGGGATCGTGACCTCCGTCTCCCCGGACATGTGAAAGTAGAACTGGAGGCGTTACAAATCTTGACCACTCGCACTCTAGAACTGGGCGCCTGGATGCCCAAGCTGTCGGAGAAGAGCTTTACCTCTCCGATTCGAAGGGAGCTTTACCGCAGCATCTCTCCGGGAGCATCTGGCAGCTTGGCCGGCGCCGCCGAGCACCTCTCGCCCGATGCCCTGTCCCTCTATACCGAGTTGACGGTCGGCGCCGATAGCACAAATGGAGATGTGCGGCCTTCGGAGGTATTTTCGCGTTTGCACATCTTCCAGCTCGAACGCGAGATAAAGGCCCGCCGGTCGACGCTCCAGGAGGTCAATCCGCTCAACGATCCAGCCAAGCACGACGCTCTCTTCACAGAACTGGTCGGCCTCGAGGCCGAGCGGCGAGACTTACTACGTACTCTCCGGGGGGATGAAGCATGACGGAGCCGGGGTTCACGAAGTCGCCGGTAGGGGTAGGAACAGGCGCTCAGACGGGCGGTACGCTTACAGAGATCGCGCCCGACCGAATCGAAGTGGAAACAATTCTGCGGAACGCGCGGGCAGAGGGATCGATAACCGGCGCTGATCTCGCAGAGAAGTTATCCGTGCTCGACCTCACCCCCGACGCAACCGACCTCATCTATCAACGACTTATCGACATGGGCGTCGATATCGTCGAAGAGGAGGGGATCGTCGAGGAAGACGAGGAACAGAGCGACCCGGTGGAGGCGACCCCCGATGTCGACGAGGGACGCGCCAAGGCGCGCCGGGAGGTCGAGCTTGCGCTCAAGGCGCCAAGCAACGATCCGGTGCGTATGTATCTCAAAGAGATCGGGCGGGTACCCCTTCTTACGGCCCAGGAAGAGGTTTCGTTAGCCAAGCGATACGAGGCCGGCATGCTTGCGACAGAGCGGTTGGCAGTGGAAGGCGACCGCTTGTCCGGGGCCAAGGCCGCTGAGCTGATGGTGGTCCAGCATGACGGGGTCCTCGCCAAGCGTCATCTGGTAGAGGCGAACCTGCGTCTGGTGGTTTCGATCGCGAAACGCTACGTGGGACGCGGCATGGCCTTTTTGGATCTGATCCAGGAAGGCAACATGGGGCTGATAAGAGCCGTAGAGAAGTTCGATTACGATAAGGGATTCAAGTTCTCCACCTATGCGACTTGGTGGATACGTCAGGCGATAACGCGCGCTATCGCAGATCAGGCGCGCACGATCCGTATCCCGGTGCACATGGTCGAGACAATCAACAAGCTGTTGCGCATTCAGAGGCAGTTGCTCCAGGACCTCGGACGCGAACCCACCACAGAGGAAATCGGCAAGCAGATGGAGCTCTCTTCCGAAAAGGTGCGGGAGATCCAAAAGATCTCCCAGGAGCCCGTATCACTCGAGACCCCCATAGGGGAAGAAGAGGATTCGCATTTAGGCGACTTCATCGAAGACTCCGAGGCTGTCGTGCCGTTGGAGCGTGCATCGTTCCGCTTGCTGCAGGAGCAGCTCGAGTCGGTGCTGCATACGCTTGCCGACCGCGAAAAAGACGTCATCCGTTTGAGGTTCGGACTGGTCGACGGTCAGCCGCGCACACTCGAAGAGGTGGGCAAGAAATTCGGTGTGACGCGCGAACGCATCCGGCAGATCGAGTCGAAGACGCTCTCCAAGCTCCGGCATCCCTCGAGGAGCCAGAAGCTCCGGGATTACCTCGAGTAGATATGAGTTGGGCCGGCAGATGCCGGCCCGCTCTCTCGATTCTGGCCGGCCTCTGTTAGCCGGCCTCCTGCTTAGACGGTTGGAGGGGGCGCTACCGACAATGTGCCGTCGACATCGCTGCCGGCGTTGCTGCTGCTGCGTCGCTGGCTTCTCGAGGACCCGACCTTGACGCGACCCTCTTTCGCCTTCTCGCGAGCCTGCTCGAAGCCCGTGCCGACGGTGCCCTTGGCCTTGCCGGTGGCCTCTTTGACCTTGGGGGACTGGAGCATGTTCTCGTACAGCCTCATCAGTTGGTCGTAGCGCTCGGTGCCGGCCTTGGCGCCAAGCACGTAGCCGGCCCCGAATCCAATGAACAGCCCAACTCGACCTCTCATGGCGTCCCTCCTCGGGTAAGACAACGGTGGTGGAACTTCCATCGTATGCCCCCAGGTGGGGGCCGCCAACCCTCCACAGATGGCCCCGTCCGTGTGCGGTCCAGGCATTCCGACTCCCTGGAGGGGACCCGCTCTGTCACCAGGGCCTTCTGCCCTTAAGATGTGACCGTCGTTCCGGGGTAGCTCAATCGGCAGAGCGTCCGGCTGTTAACCGGTAGGTTGCGGGTTCGAGTCCCGCCCCCGGAGCTCTGTGATGTCGCGGGGCATCGTGGACGGGTGTCGCGGAGCATAGTGGACACCCGTCACCCACTGCTCATCGGTTGATAGTCCAGATTCGGATCGAGCTCGAAGTCCCTCAGGAGCTGTCCGTCGGCGGTGACGATCCTGATGTTCCTGCCGGCCACGAGCAGGATGATGCGAGTCCCCTTGAGCCCGCGTCCCATCCCGATGTGGTGGAGTCTGCTCTTGTAGCGGATCGTGACCCTTCCGTGCTGGTCGATCTTGTCGTGACGGACGCGCAGCTCCCTCGTGAAGCTGCCCCCTCTCGTCGTAGGTCTCGCCTTGTCCCGTGAGTCGAACGCGCTCTTGGGGGTCTGGCGAGCCTTGGCCCGGTGGGGGCGGATCTCGTTGTAGTAGCAGACGAAGCGATCGACCTGGGCCTGGAGCTGGGCGACCGTCTCGGCGCGGGGTTGCTTGCGCAGGAACTTCTTGAGCGTCTGGTGGAAGCGCTCGACCTTTCCGCATGTCTGGGGGTGATAGGGGCGCGAGTGCTTGTAGTCGATCCCGAGGTGGAACAGCTCGGACTCCATCGCCGAATAGCCGTGACGGTAGCCAGCGGTGTAGACGGCGCCGTTGTCAGTCAGCAGCGAGGCCGGCAAACCCCAAGCGGCGCCTGCATCGTAGAGGGTGCTGACGACATCGGGCGAGGTCGTGACCGCCAGCACCTTGCTCGCCACGCACACCCTCGAGAAGTCGTCTAAGAAGTTGAGGATCTCGACCTCGGCGCCGCCTTTGAGCTCGAAGAAGGTGACGTCTGACTGCCACATCTCATTGGGCAGTTGCGCCTCGAAGCGGATGAAGGAGCTCTTGGGCCGCTTGTGAGGTT